>JAAZNS010000397.1 GCA_012798185.1 Chloroflexota bacterium
CCCCCGATCATGGTTACCCCTTGCGCGGCGTAATTGGCAATATTATCGGAAGAGACGATCTTGCAACCCCATATTTTTGGAAAGGCGCTAAATGGCTGCGCGGTTTGGAGTTCCTCAGCGAAGACCGCCTGGGCTTCTGGGAGCAAGCCGGCTACCACAACGAAGCCGATGTTTGGAAAGAACAACGCTTTAGATAAACGATTTTATAAAGAAACCAGGAAATTTATTTGATAGGCTGCCTTCGGCAGGCTCAGGCAGCGGACCGTTTGCTGAGTTTACTAAAGACAACCAATCGTTAGCTTCGACAAGCTCAGCCAGTGATTCATTAGCTGAGCACCTGTCTTGAGCTAACCGAAGGATGTCGAAGTCAATGATGGGTAATCAAAGTAATATTGAAGCTCTCCTTAGCCCGGCACTGCAACTGATCAAAATAACCTGGTCGCTGACAGCAGATAGCGGAAAGCTAATTTACTTTTCCACCTTCAAGCACTCCCCCAGCCGAATCTGGAATAAATCGAGATCACGGGCAACGTACGTATTTAGAAAGACTTCCTGCGCCTCGATCAGTACATCCCGTTCACGGTAGCGCCGGGAAATATGGGTCAGAATCAAATTTTTCACGCCGCTGCGAATTGCCAGCTCGGCAGCCTGTTTTGCCGTCAGGTGGGCAAAATCGCGCGCCATTTCAGCTTCCACTTCCAGATATGTCGATTCGATCACCAGTGCATCAGCATTCCGGCAGGCTTCCGTCAGGTTGTCGGTTTGACCCACATCACCGATATGCACCAAGCGGGTTCCGGGGCGTTCTTCTCCCAGCACCTGATCGGGTGTAATTATGCGGCCGTCAGGTAATGTGACCGTCATGCCGTTCACCAATTCCCTGCGCCAGGGTCCCTGGGGAATACCTAAGGCTTCGGCAGCGTCCGATAAAAAGGGGCGGCGGGATTTCTCTTCGAAAATAAAACCAAAACAATCGGCGCCGCGATGAAAAACCGGTACAGCCGAAATTGTAAAATCTCCGCCTTCGAAGAATGGGCCGGGATGTAATTCTATAAATCGAATATCGATTGGCGGGCGAATATTGCGCAGCACAACGCCAAAAAGCAAATCATGGATACGCTCTAAAGCTGCTCTGCCGGCATAGATCTCGAGTTCTTGAATAGCTTCCCAGCGCATATAGGTAGAAAGCAGTCCCGCCAAACCCAGGATATGATCCAAATGACCATGGGTTATCAGTATGCGGTTCAGGCGTTTAAAACCCAACCCCGAGTGCAAGATTTGACGCTGGGTGCCTTCTCCGCAATCGATCAAGAAACGGTATTCGTCATGCAGGATCACCTGCGAGGATAATCCGCGGTGGATGGAAGGCGCCGAGGCAGATGTTCCTAGAAAGATAAGCTCAAACATACGCCCGCAATTGTACCTCATATCCATCTCATGCTATCTATCAATCCAATCGCTGCCAGCTGTCAGGGTTTAGCTTTCAGTTTTTTTATATTTAACTTCAGATGAGTTCCTGGTTTCCAATATGGAAATCAAGGGCTTCATAAGAAAACCAGGAAAAAACGAAGAAGCCGGGAGAATATTTTATTTGAATTCAATAAATATGCGCTTTCTTGGCTCTGATACTTCAAAACGTATTCGCTGATCCCTTCTTTTTATTACAATGTGGTATCCAGACCATTTGTGCTATAATCCCCTCCAGTTAAAGCAAATAAACCATCTTGATTTGATATTCCAAAATTTGGTTATGGCGCGTAAGCTATCTAAAACCACCATTAAGAAAAACAATCCACGCGGCAAGGGGAAAACAGCCAAGGCATCGGCGTCTGAAAAATCAATCCCCAAACGGCGCAGCGCTTCGAAAGAATCTACATCCACAAAAACGTCTCATCGCAACAATCCAGATATGCAGGTTGCGGCAAGTCGTTTATCCCTGGATCGAAAGATCGACCTGGTTGGCATCATCATGGCATTTATAGGATTGCTCACCCTGCTCAGCCTGGTTTCCGCCAGCGAAGGCAGCATCACCGGAGAATTGGTTGGTTATCTCCGCCAGGGATTTGGCTGGGGAATGTTTTTCTTTCCCCTGGGATTATTAGTCATTGGCATATGGCTGGTACTACGCACCTTCGAACGTCTGCCGCGCATATCTCCAGAACGGCTTATCGGAATCATTCTTTTATATATCAATCTGCTCGCCTGGTTCCATTTTTTCCTTTTCCCCGAGAATAACAGTTTTGCTCTTCAATTGGCTGCGCGAGGCGAGGGCGGCGGTTACATTGGCGCAATATTTCTGAATATATTCTCTTCTGCCTTGGGTATTGGGGGTGCGTTTATTGCGTTGCTTGCCTGGGGTCTGATTGCTCTGGTGATGGTTTTTGATGTTTCAGTCATCGATCTTTTCCGCTGGATTTCACCAATTATCGAAAATATCCAGGAGGTATTGCGGGAACGTAAAATGCGCAGCAACTATACTGCCTCACCACAGTCATTTTCCGAATTTACACCTCTTTCCCCTCCCACGCCTCTATCCGGGTCTACTAATGTATCGCGCAGCCAATTACCGGCAGACGAAACTTTTTCATCCAATCTACCCATTCAGCCCAGCACGCCGCGTGAATGGGTGCTTCCTGCCATTGCTGAAATCCTGGAATCAGGGAGAAAAATCCAACAAGACGATCAATACGATAAAAACCGTGCCAGGATTATCGAAGAGACCCTATCGTCTTTTGGCGCGCCAGCCAGAGTGGTCGATATCAGCCGCGGACCCGTAATCACCCAATTCGGTGTTGAACCGGATTTTATCGAAACGCGCGGCGGACGCATGCGCGTGCGGGTGGGTAAAATCGCCTCCCTGGCAGATGACCTGGCATTGGCACTCTCTGCCCGTACCATCCGCGTGCAAGCACCGGTGCCTGGCAAAGGCTATGTCGGCATCGAGGTGCCCAACGAAGAAATTGGTTTGGTGGCTCTGCGTGATGTTATCGAAAGCGAAGCGTTCTTGCGCTTAAAATCCCCATTACGGTTCGCTTTAGGAGAAGACGTGGCTGGCAATGCCGTGGCTGCCGATCTGGCTGCTATGCCGCACCTGCTCATCGCCGGCGCTACCGGCTCAGGCAAATCGGTGTGTGTTAATTCGATTATCACCTGCTTATTAATGCATAACACCCCCAATGAGCTGCGCCTGATCATGGTAGATCCTAAACGGGTTGAGCTTTCCAATTACAATGGCATTCCCCATTTGCTAGCTCCTGTGGTGGTGGAACTCGAGCGCGTGGTAGGCGCTTTACAATGGGTAACCCGTGAGATGGACCAGCGTTACCGTAAGCTGGCTCAGGAAGGCACCCGCAACATCAACGAATTCAACAATAAAGTATCGGCGCGGGGAGAAAAGAAGCTGCCTTATTTAGTGGTCATCATCGATGAATTAGCAGACCTGATGATGCTGGCGCCAGATGAAACCGAGCGCACCATCACCCGCCTGGCACAGCTGGCACGCGCCACTGGAATCCATTTGGTGATTGCCACCCAGCGCCCTTCGGTCGATGTGGTCACCGGCTTGATCAAAGCCAATTTTCCCGCCCGTATTGCTTTCGCCGTGGCTTCTGGTGTAGATAGCCGGGTGATCCTCGATCAACCAGGCGCTGAGCGATTATTAGGTCGCGGGGACATGCTCTTTCAAGCCCCCGACGCCGCTGCGCCGGCGCGGCTGCAAGGCACCTTCGTTTCGGATGCCGAGATACAGCGGCTGGTCGATTATTGGCAAAGCTTTAATGGCACACCCGCCGCTCCCATGGCAAGCCATACCGGCGCCATCGATGCCTTTCCTGCCGGATTACCTCTCAAA
Source organism: Chloroflexota bacterium (assembly GCA_012798185.1). Classification (GTDB taxonomy): domain Bacteria; phylum Chloroflexota; class Anaerolineae; order Anaerolineales; family UBA4823; genus JAAZNS01. The sequence continues at coordinate 3,851 of JAAZNS010000397.1, forward strand.
CAAATCCCCTTATGGGAGGATATGTCTCCCCAAGAAGAAACCGATCCTCTGCTCAATGAATCAATCGATTTGGTACGCCGCCAAGGGAGGGCTTCCATTTCGATGTTACAGCGTCGCCTGCGCATCGGTTACACGCGCGCTGCCCGCCTGGTGGAAACCATGGAAGAAAAAGGCATTGTGGGACCTCCCGAGCCGGGAAGCGGCGCCCGTGAAGTGCTGGATTACGGAGAGGCAGCGCCCCCAGTCGATGAAAATTGACGGTGTTATAATTCCCGCATTATGCAAAAGACGACAAAATATTTGATCCTCCTGGCAGTTGCGCTGTGCTTTGTTATGGCAGCCATCGCTTTTCTATACCCTCCCGTGCGGGACCGTCTGGAATGGCGGCTACACGAAGCCAGAGTTTTGATTAAATCGTTCATCTCACCTCCCGAAAAGGCAGAGTTCATCCCGCAAACGCAATCGGGTTCGCCCATGCCAACCCCTAATATCCAAACTACCCCGCTTAATACCGCGCCTACTCCCACCTGGACGCCTTACATCCGGGTCACCATCACCCCATTACCCTACCCGACCGCCACCCCTACTGTGGAACCTTTACCCGCCCAGGTATCGCTCAAAGGTGTGCGCTATATGGACCAGCACGGTTTATGGAATTACTGCGCCCCCGCCAATCTGGCGATGGCGCTTTCCTATTGGGGGTGGGAGGGCGACCGGTTGGATACCGGGAAAATTCTCAAGCCTTATAACAAAGATAAAAATGTGATGCCCTATGAAATGGCGGATTTTGTGACGACGCAAACCAACTTGAAAGCTATCGTGCGGGTGGGCGGCGACCTGGAACTGGTCAAACGCTTTCTCTCTAAGGGTTTTCCCGTCCTGGTCGAGAAAGGCGCCTGGATCAAAGATATCTCTGGTGTGGTAAGCTGGATGGGGCACTATGAAGTTATCACCGGTTATGATGACGAAAAAAGCGAGCTGATTGCTCAGGATTCCTATTACACGCCCGATTACCCTGTGCCCTATGAAACATTCATCGAAGGATGGCGGTCGTTCAATTACACCTATATTATGATATATCC
>JAAZNS010000398.1 GCA_012798185.1 Chloroflexota bacterium
AAATACGTCATTTGTCGTATCTCTCTAGGTCGTAAGACGGAGATGATTTCTCTCCGTAAATGTAATTATTGGCGAAATAGAATCTTTCTTTTGACCGATGCAGGCGGTATTCTAAACCGATATACTACAATCAACCCGATCATAAAGGGAATCGATTAAGCAACGAAGAAAGGATGAAGAGAAAATGTACAAGCGAATTTTAATGTGCTTGCTCCTGATAGGCGCATGCCTGTTTATGCTTACCGCTTGCGGAGAGAAAACGCCAACTCAGGAACCGCCAGCTCAGGATCTGCCCACTCAGCAACCCTCCACCCAAGAGCCTGTAGCAGAAGAACCCACAGAACAAAAACCAGTACGTATTGCACTTTTTCATACCGTCCTTGGTAACACATATACGAAAGCAGTTTCTGATGGTGTGGAAGAGGCAGCCAAACGGATGGGTGCCACAGTGGATGTTTTTGGTGCTGACCCGGCATACGATGCAGTTTCCCAATCCCGTCAGATTCAAGATGCCATTGTTGCAAATAAGTATGATGTTTTTATTATTTATGCTTGCGATGGGAATGCCGTTGTACCTGATGTTGAAGATGCCATCGCCGCGGGTATAAAAGTCGTTGCAATTGATGTTGTCATCGGACCAGATGCCAGAACTTATGAACCGTACGATGGCATTGTCTCCTATATTGGTCGTACAGGAATCGACCATGGCAAGTATTTAGGAGAAATGATCGTACGAGCATGTGACACCGTTGAAACAAAACCATGCAAAGTTGGTTATTTGAATGGAGCTCAATCCCTGACAATCGATCAAGATCGTGTCGAGGCGATCACCAAAGTATTAGCAGATCATTCTGACATTGAAATTGTATCCAATCAGGAAGCTTTTTATCTGCAAGACAAAGGATATGAAGTTGCCCAAAATATGCTTCAGGCACACCCAGATATCAATGTGTTTGCTACTTCAGGTGACCAGATGATGCTTGGCGCGGAACAAGCGGTGAAGGATGCAGGATTAACAGGAAAGATTCTCCTACTGGGCAACGGCACAAGCCAGCAAGGATATGATGCAATCAAGGAAGGGCGTTTCTGGGCTGCTTATGCAGACATCCCCTATACCATGGGCCAGATAGCGGGCGAAATCGCTATTAAGGCAGTTCTTGGGGAAGAAGTACCTCGATCTGTCAAGAACGACGATCAAAGGCCGCCCTTGCCAGCAGATGGTCCAATTATTACTAAAGAAAATGTTGACCAATTCTTACCTCAATGGTAATTCTATAAACTTAGATCATGAGGGTGAAGATGGACATCTTCACCCTCATGTTGATATCCGTAATATCAGTAGGCGTTTTGGGGGCGCTCAAGCGCTGACTGATATCTCTATCTCAATCGAACGTGGAACGGTGCATGCTCTGGTTGGATAAAATGGGGCTGGGAAATCTACTCTTGGGAAAATTATTAGCGGTATCATTCAGCCCAATAACGGTGAGTTGTTTGTTAATGGCAAACCTGTTCATTTTTATTCCCCCCGGGATGCCTTGGATTGCGGTATTGCCATGATCCAGCAAGAAATTGCATTAGTGCCCAAAATGACGGTTCTCAGGAACGTATTCCTTGGAATTGAAACCAATTCCAAAGGAATATTAAATGAACGCGATGTACGGAAACGTTTTAATGAAGTTAATGACCGTACTGGCTTTAATTTACCTCCTGATTGTCTTGTATCAAGCTTGAGTATTGCAGAACAAAAGAAAGTCGAGATTCTCAAGGCAATTGCACGAAATGCGCAATTATTGGTAATGGATGAACCAACAGCAACTTTACCCGATGAAGAGGCAGCCAAACTGATTGATATTGTGCGGGGGTTACGAAAGTCGGGTACCACGATTGTCTATGTTTCACATTTTCTAAAGGAAGTATTGAGTGTTGCTGATGTCGTTACAGTTCTAAGGAACGGGCACTTAATCCAAACAACAGCCGCAAAAGACGATACTCCTGAAAGCTTGGTCGTTGCGATGTTAGGCAGAGCAATGTCGATGAGTTTTCCTCCAAAGTGTTTCCCAAAATCTGATGCCCCCGTTGTTTTCTCTCTCGAAATGCTTTCTCGGGAAGGAAATGTGAAAGATATTTCATTTGAGATTCAGGCTGGAGAAATTGTTGGTTTAGCTGGTTTGGTTGGGAGTGGTCGTTCAGAAGTGGCTAGAGCCATATTTGGCGCCGACCGTAAGATTTCTGGAACTATAAAGGTGGATGGTCAAATTGTAAAAATCAATCACCCGCAAGACGCAATTAAGGCAGGTATAGCGCTTTTACCAGAAAGCAGGAAGACACAAGGACTTTTAATGCGCTTACCAATTGGATATAATGTCACTCTTCCCCATCTGAAGGCAATCAGTAAACACCATATTCTTCTGAAAAGAAAGGAGACTTCCGATACAATTCGGTTGTTAAAAGCCTTGGATGTCAAACCGCCAGTGCCTAATGAAAGGGTTGACAGCTTGTCTGGAGGAAATCAACAAAAGGTGCTTTTTGGAAAATGGCTGTTTCAACGCCCACGATTGCTTATTGCAGATGAACCTACTCATGGCGTCGATGTGGGTGCTAAATTAGCGATTTATCAATTGATTACATCATTAGCAAAAGAAGGCTTGGCAGTCCTTTTGATTTCTTCAGAGTTGGAAGAAGTGATAGGGTTAGCCCATAGAGTATTGGTCCTGCGGCAAGGCAGGATCGTTGCTGAATTTAAAGACAATCCGGATGGGTCGTCTAAGTTAACTGAGAATGCAATCATGCGTGCTGCATTTGCCACGGAGTAAATACCTATGTCGGAAAATCAAGCACCCAACGCGGAAGCGAGTGCGAAAACACTTAAATTTTCGAGCTTCAAATTCAGTACATTACGCCAATATGGAATTATTTTTGCCATTGTGGCTGTTTTTGTTATTCTCAGCACAATGACGGATGCCTTCGCTACCAAACGGAACATGCTTAATGTTTTAGATCAGGCATCTCAGGTAGGCCTTGCATCACTAGGAGCGACAGTTACCATTATTGGAGGTGGATTTGATCTTTCTATCGGTTCTGTTTATGCCGCCACAGGGTGCCTGGCAGCCATTATCGCCAAAGCAGGTCATCCAGTATTAGGTCTAATATCCGGTATGTTTTTAGGGCTTGTGCTGGGTTATTTAAACGGACTTATCATTACAAAATTTCAAATTAATTCATTTGTTGCTACACTTGCCTCCGGGCTGATCATTCGCGGGATTGCGTATGTTCTTACCGATGGTTTATTGATTCAAATTAAAGATGAACGATTTGCTGTTTTAGGGCGCGGTTACATTGGGGAAGCAAAAATCCCTGTATACTTCTTCTTTGGATTTGCAGCCTTGGTTTGGTTTCTTCTCGCCAAAACCACTTTTGGCAGATATGTCTATGCAATAGGCGGGAATGAAGAAGCTGCCCGTCTATCAGGTATTCGTACAGATATGGTTCGTACTTTAACCTTTGCTATAAGCGGTTTCAGTGCCGGTATTGCAGGTGTGATCGCAGCTTCGCGGATTTCTACCGGACAAGCGAACGTAGGTGATTCGATGACCATGAGTGCCATTGCTGCAGTGGTCATTGGAGGAACTAGCATCGTGGGTGGGGAGGGAGCTGTGTGGCGTACTCTATTCGGTGTGATGTTACTTCAACTGATTTCTAATGGAATGAATATCAATAACGTGCCACCTTTTTACCAATTGATCGTTCAGGGCGCCGTTATTTTGTTTGCTGTTACACTGGATGCTGTTCGACAGAGAAAAACTTAGGTGAGACATGACCTCAATTTACACCCAACGTCTTAAATATCTAAAAGAACAACTGCGTATTCAGCAGATCGACTGTTTGGCATTAATTCCCGGTTTCAACTTGCGTTATCTTACGGGGATAGATTTTACGCTTTTTGAAAGGCCATTCATTTTGCTGATACCTTCAAATGAGAGAGAAGAGCCTCTATTGGTAATACCGGAATTGGAAGCAGTAAACTGGAGAAATCAACATCCATTTGATGTCAATCTATTTCCCTGGTCTGATTCCACAGGACCGGAAGACGCCATAAAAACGGCGGTGCTTGGTCTCACAGGTATTCAGTGTATGGCGGTTGAATATTTGCGTATGCGCGTCCAAGAATTTCAGTTGTTGAAGAGGTTTCTGCCAGAATTGCGATTTGTAGATGGAGATGCTACCCTCAGCAAGATTCGATTGCGGAAAAGTCCGCAAGAACTCGAATGCCTTCAAAAAGCCGTTCAAGTTTGCGAGCGATCATTGGAAGAGGTGGTTTCCAGCATAACTCAAGGTGAAACAGAAAGGGAGATTTGCAACCGCCTAATGGCTGCGATTTTAAAGAATGGTGGAGATGGTATTCTCATAGAACCGGCAGTGCTCAGCGGTGTCAACTCGGCTTTGCCCCACGGTCACTCTTCAAATCGAAAAGTGGAAGCAGGGGATATTCTGTTGATAGACTTTGTAGCAACCGTAGATGGATATTTTGCTGATATTACCCGGACATTTTTTATATCTCATAAACCCGACCCTTGGCTGCAGCATATTTATTTTATTGTAAATGCTGCCAATAAAATCGGACGCGCTGTTGTCCGTCCTGGTATTACTTGTCAGGATGTCGACCGGGTTGTTCGTCAGGTTATTGTAGATGCGGGTTTGGGAGATCAATTTATTCATCGAACGGGTCACGGATTGGGCTTGGATGTTCATGAAGGTCCAAGTATTGGTGAGGGAAATCAAATGATTTTGGAAGAGGGAATGGTTTTTACGATTGAACCTGGAATTTATATCGAGGGATTAGGGGGCGTGCGAATCGAGGATGATGTGGTAGTCTCCCAAAATGGTTGCCAGAGTATGACATCTTTCAACCGTGAATTACGGGTGATTGGGTAATCAATCCTTTCAAGATATATTTTTATCATTATCAAATCGTGTGATTTGTTTTTGGTAGAAGGGGGAATTTCTGTAGCTTATAAAAAGCGATTATTCTAAAAATAAACTGACATTGTGAGAATCAATTTATTTATTGTCTCGTTTTTTCCAAATTTCTGCATCGCCTGATTATCACATCTCCATAAGGCATGACACATGCAAAGGCAGTGCTTGTTTTCCATCGACTAAAAGTATACAGATTGTAATAAGGTATTGAGGGATGCATTACTCAAATTATTTTAAGTTTATATGCTTAAATGTTATTGACAAATGTAAAAAATAATGTACAATTGTATAAACATCATACAGGTATAACAATCACACAGGTATGATGTTATCCTCAGAGCACCTTTGGTTAATAGCGTATGTATAATCCAATTCAAACTAATCGTCTCTATGAAAAAATTGTAGACCAGATTGAACGGCGTATCGTTGCCGGGGAATTAAAAGAAGGCGATCAGTTGCCTTCCGAACGTGAACTTTCTGAGCAATTTGCCGTCAGTCGAACTGCTGTAAGAGAAGCCATAAAAGCCTTACATGAAAAAGGTTTGGTAGAAGTTTTAGTGGGCAAAGGAACATATATCGCCACTCGAACCACGGGAGTAGTGCGGCATTCTTTAAGTTTGCTGATGAGAAACGATATTGCCAATGGAATCATGAACATGGTGGAATTACGCGAGGTTATGGAGCCAGAAATTGCTTCATTGGCTGCCACTCGCATTACCGAAGATTGTATTGCAACCATGCAAGAAGCCCTGGATAAAATGGAAAATTCCATGAATAACGTGGAAGCATTTGTTGAAGCCGACCTCGATTTTCACCTAGCGTTGGCAGAAGCAACACAGAATCCAATCATATTAGCCATTTTAGATTCAGTAATTGATTTATTGCGCGAACAAAGAATTATTACTTCATTATCTTCTGGTGTAGTGCAACATGGACAGAACCATCACAAAATTATCATCGATGCTGTTAAACGCCGCGATCCTATCGCAGCCCGCGAAGCGATGCGGCGCCATCTTGAACAAATTCGCCAGGATTCAGAAAGATCATCAAATATACCTGATAGATAGATTCGTTAAGTAAATGCAAGTTACTTAGTTCGTTCTCCGCGGTTTAAATATCATGGGCGTTCAAAGCAAAAATACAAGACGACCTAACCGTATCAGAATCAACAGCGGAAACAGAAATACCAAAATTCGTTTTGGCGCGGCGATGTCGCCGCGCCCTTCAGTTTTTGCTCCTTTGTTATATGCAGGGTATTTAGAATTGGGAATCGAACGATTAGCTAATGCCGGTTTCGATGCAATCGAGATCAGCCTGAGAAGAGTGGATGAGGTCGATATCGATTGGCTGGAAAAAACTTTAGCAAAGAATAAAATAAGCGTTTCTGCAATCGCTACAGGGCGCATATGTCTGGAAGATTGTTTATGTTTGAGTAACACCAATCCAGATGTTGGCAATCGAGTTTACGAAAGACTGGTGGAACTAATTCGGTTGGCAGCTCGTTTAAAAGCCTCCCTGATCATTGGCGGTGTTCGAGGAAAATTGGCAGTTATTAGCGATGAACAAACCAGGCAACGTGCGGTTGTTATCGACACAATTCGCCGGTGTGCTAGGGTGGCTGAAGATTTCCAGGTTACTCTTCTATTGGAACCGATCAATCACAACGAAACAAATTTTATTAATACTTCTCAGGAGGGATTAGCGTTTATAAAAGATATCGGTAACCCATCAATGCGTTTACTGCTGGATACTTTCCATATGGATGTCGAGGGTGAAAATCTGCGGGCTGCCATACACAATGCTGAATCGCAACTGGGTTACATACATTTTGCCGATACCAGCCGGTTGCCGCCGGGAAAAGGGCATATTGATTTTTCGGCAGTAATACAAACTTTAGTAGATATTGGATATAGCGGGTTTATTACCGTAGAAATATTACCTAAACCGGATGATGACACCGCACTATATGAAACCGCAAAATATTTAAGATC
>JAAZNS010000399.1 GCA_012798185.1 Chloroflexota bacterium
CAGCTGCCACATAAGCGCCAATCCCTAAAGCTGCCATCATATAGCCTAATTGCGAAATGGTCGAATATGCTAGAACCCGTTTTATATCATTTTGTGCTACAGCAATGGTTGCTGCAAACAAGGCAGTAAACGCGCCGATGAACGACATCACCATCATGGTTGAGGTTAAATGACCGCCTTCTTGCATTCCTGCTGAAATTAGAGGATAAACTCGTATGGACATATACACGCCCGCAGAGACCATAGTTGCCGCATGGATCATAGCGGAAACCGGTGTGGGACCTTCCATAGCATCTGGTAGCCAAACATGCAATGGCCACTGGGCTGATTTCCCTACGGCGCCAATAAAAAGAAGTAATCCGATCAATCCCGCTGCGGATAACCCCAAAAAACCTGTGGAGGTTGTAGCTAAAGTATGTAAAGTTGCTTCGTTATAGAAAATATCACGGTAGTTTAATGTACCGGTTTGCGAATAAAGATATGCAATACCTAACAGCATAAACACATCTCCAACCCGGGTGGTCATGAATGCTTTTATCATAGCTGCCCGCGCTGAAGGTTTTCCATACCAGAACCCAATTAGTAAATATGAACATAATCCCATTATTTCCCACCCAACAAATAATGTGAGCAGGTTATCGGAAACCACTAAGGTATACATGCCAAAGGCAAACAATCCGATGAAAGCAAAGAAACGAGAGTACATCGGCTCGATAGAAGGGACCTGGTGTTTGTGACCGTCTTTATCAATTATTGTCGCACCATGTGGTTGTAACCCCGGGCGGTCATGCTCGCCTTTGGGCTGCCCAAAATTATGATATCCGACACTATAAATGAAGATCATTAGAACAGTCCAGGCGACAAAGAAGAGCGTTACAGCAGAAAGCGGATCAATCTGAACGCCGATATTAAACCAGCCATCACCAATGGGCAACCACTTATAAGAAGATACAATTGGATTTTTCCCCAATTCCGGCGTATTTATTGCTCGCCAAAAAACCACCATGCTCCCTGCCCAGGATAATAACGCTGCTCCGATTGCAACACAGTGGCTTAGCGCTTTGTTTTTATTGGTGAGCAGAACAATCAAGAAAAAAGCCAGGATCGGCGGTAAAGGTATGAGCCAGACCAATGTTTCAGTCGTCATCCATCCTCCAAAAATTTCAATTTCAAGTTTTCACCTTGCTTCATAATCATTACATTATTCTCAATATAAAATTACAATTTCAACAAATCGATGTCTTCAGCAATAATGGTATTCTTACGCCTATAGACAGAGATGATCAATGCCAAACCTACAGCAACCTCAGCTGCTGCCACTGCAATTACAATAACAGCAAACGCCTGACCGGTGATAACTTCGGGTTTTAAGTACCTCCAAAACGCTATCAAATTGATATTCACCGAATTCAACATCAACTCCACCCCCATTAATATCGCCACGGCATTCTTACGAGATAAAACACCAAAAAGACCTATAGAAAAAAGTGCGGCAGCTAAGATTAAATACCACGATATTGGGATCATGAAACCTCCATCTTTACTTTCTTTCCCAGGCAACGGTAATGGCGCCAATTAAGGCAGCCACTAATAAGATTGATGCAACTTCGAAGGGGATTAAATATCCTCCCGGAGCGACTAATCCCTCGCCTAATTGCCTAAGAGGATCGGCTGATTCGAGCATAGGTTGAGCAGTTGATTGAAATCCTTGCCAGCGAGATAATATCCACGATAACCCTGTGAACAACAATAGCGAAAGAACAGCGGCTGCCCACCAGTTTGAATTGTGTTGCGCGCCGCTGTCGCGGGCAACCCGTCGGGTAAGCATGATGGTAAATATCATTAAAATTGCTATAGCGCCAATGTATATGACCACTTGCGCTGCAGCAAAAAAACCTGCACTTAGGATAACAAAAAATACCGCAATTCCAAATAATACTAAAATTAACCACAAGGCAGCATGTACTAAATTCCGGGATGAAACTACTTTTATGGCTGCGAATAATGTAATCACAGCAACAATAATAAATATAATTTGTAATGGTGTCATGAATTCACTCCACCTTTATGATTGAGAAGTTATCGAAGAAGATGCCCCGGCAGGAACGGGTGGCGCACCATCTGGCCGGGCAATGGGACGAGGCTCAGCAACCTTGGGGGCTTCTACCTTTACATTTCTGCGAAGCAATACTACGATTATCCACCCTATGAGTAGATTCGCGACTAACATAACTCCAAAATAAACCAGAGGCGGGTAACCAGTCATTAATTTATCCAAAACAGCAGTTACCATTAATATCACCAACGATATGGGGGTTAAAAATTTCCAGTTGAAGTTCAACATCTCGTCTATACGAATACGAGGAAATGTATATTTCACCCACATAATTACCCAATAAATAAAATATGCTTTTATAAAAAACCAGAACATACCAATGATTGGAAATGATTCTGCGCCAATCCCCCGCCAACCGCCCAGGAATAATGAGGAGAAAATTCCTCCTACAGCTAAGGCATGTAATAATTCCCCTGCGTAAAACATACCAAATTTCATACCGGTGTATTCTATATGAAATCCGGCGATCAGCTCGGATTCACCTTCTGCAATGTCAAAGGGAGCTCTACCCAATTCTGCAATCGACGAAATTAAAAATATCAATGCGGCTAAAGGTGCTCCAACTATATACCAGATATTTTGTGATTGAACAATTTGGCTTAATTGCATCGATCGAGCCATGATCACCGGAATAAGAAGAGAAATTACCATTGGCACCTCATAGGAAATCATTTGCGCTACTTCGCGAAATGCTCCTAATAGTGCATATTTATTGTTAGAAGCCCAACCAGCCATAATGATACCCAGGCTGATAAATGCACCGGTTGCAACCAGATATAAAACAGCAACGTTGATATCCGAACCGATTGTAGTTGGCGAAAGTGGAATAACAGCCCATATCAATAAAACAGGGAATAAACCAAATAAAGGCGCTAAATTATAAATAAAACGATCAATTCCTTTAGGATAAATATTTTCCTTGATTAACAACTTAATAATATCTGCAACCGGTTGTATTAAACCAAATGGGCCTAAGCGATTGGGTCCGATTCGATCTTGAAAACGTGCCACCACTTTTCGCTCGACCCAAACTAAAAAGATATCGATAATCATTACAAAGGCAATAATTACGATGACGCCAATAAGGTTCATAACAACCAAGGTCGCATCTTCGTTTAACCCCCATCCCTGCAAAACGCCCTCGAACCATTTAGCTATTAATGTTACTGGATCACCCATTAATTTTCTCCTGATGAATGATTCAATCTCTTGACATATTTTTACGCACACAAAAGGCTGAAGGAAATCCCATCAGCCTTTCATTAATAGTATTTAAATTTTTATTATACCCACTCCAGGGCACCCTTCCGCCACGCGTATATTAATCCCGATACCAAAATCAGGATGAACAGAATGCCTTCCAACACGCCAAAAAGGGTCAATTGATTAAATGCAACTGCCCAAGGATATAAAAACACCACTTCCACATCAAAAACTAAAAAAATAAGGGCAAATATATAATACTGC
>JAAZNS010000400.1 GCA_012798185.1 Chloroflexota bacterium
ATACACACGACCATCAATTCTTCTGGTGTACAATTCATTTTGTTGATCCAACAATTCGCGTAAATGTTTCTTTTTGAATATTACCGCCTGACAGAATGACCACCGCAGGTCTATCATTTATACTATGGTTGAGGATAGCTGCTAAAGCTACCGCTGCAGACCCTTCAATAATTTCCCCGTATGTCTTCCACGCAAAGGTAATAGCCTGTTCGATTTCATCTTCACGAACCGTGATGATATCGTCTACATATTTTTGAACCATAGGGATGGTTATCGATCGATCTTCAACTGGACCAGAAAGTCCATCGGCGAGCGTGGGTAAATCCTCCACCCCTGTTTGATGCCCATGCTTGAAAATCGCGTGTAAAAAGGCAGATGCTTTGGGCTGTACTCCAATGAGTTTTGGTTTTAAATCAAGATGAGTCTCTTGATTATTTTGCTGGGTGTGGAATTCTTTGAGTATGGCTCCAATTCCAGAAATCAACCCGCCGCCGCCAACCGGGACAATCCATGTCATGGTTGATGATTCGGGAAGTTCATTGAGTATCTCCAATGCCAGAGTTCCAGCACCGGCAATTACTTTTCCATCGTTATAAGGTGAAATCCACGTGCTTTGGTTTTCTTGTGCATATTTAATCCCGGCTTTTTCAGCTTCACCATACCCTCCAGAGATGAGGATAATTTTTGCACCTTTGCTGCGCATTGCTTCCAGTTTTATGGGTGCGGCATGCTCCGAAGCAAATACTGTCACCGAGGCATTGACTAAGCTGGCAGCCATCGCTACCCCCTGACCATGGTTGCCGGCTGAAGCTGTAACAATTCCCTGCTCTCTTTCCCAATCTTGCAGGCTTAATATTTTATTCAACGCCCCGCGTAATTTAAACGAGCCGGTGGTTTGATGGTTTTCCCATTTTATGTAGATATTAAGATCATGATCGAAGGTGAGAGGTGTTTTTTGGATATGAGGCGCTATTCGTTTAGAGGCATCGATGAACCAGGTTTCAGGAATCATGGTCAAGAAGCCCCTCGGTTTAAAATCTGCAACGCCATCAGCGGGTCGTCAGTAAAAAAACCATCCACATTAAATGCTTTCATCCGGCGGATATCTTCAGGGTTGTTGACTGTATATACATGAACACGTTTTCCGTTTTGATGGGCATTATTAACTAATTTAGATGTAACATCTCCCAGCCAGGGATGAAGTGCATCGTAATTGATAATTGAACCAATCCTGGAGCGAGCCCAATATCCTAGCCATCCAGTATCTGCCAATAATCCGATTGGAACATGCGGAAGATGCCGTTTTATGCGGATCAAAGCGATTGGGTTGAATGACGAGAAAATAATATATTCTTCGATTTTGAATTGTTTAACCAGGTCAGCAACTCTATGAGGTAAATCATCGAAGGGGCTTGATAAATTTTTAAGTTCGATGTTTATGAATATTTTCTTATTAAAAATTTCAAAAACTTCACTTAAGGTCGGTATTCTTTCTCCCTCATAGGTTGAATTGAAATATTTCCCCGCATCGAGTTTTTTTAGTTCTGCAAGATCCAGATTTTTTACTTCTTTTTGAATACCAGCAATTCGATCTAATTTTTCATCATGAATGACCATTACCTGACCATCAGCGCTTAACATTGTGTCCAGTTCGATGGCATCAGCGCCTTGTTCGATAGCCAGGTTAAATGCAGATAACGTGTTTTCTGGAGCATGAGCACTGGAACCCCGGTGTGCAAAAACAATCGGACGAGGCAGGTTTGAAAGCATAGCTGCTCCACAAAAAGATCAACTAGATTTCTACAAAGTAGGATTCGGCTGCCCGATCCAGCAGATCTCGCGACATAGTTGGTTCAAGCGAAAGGAAGCGGGCAATATCGATAATTTGATCGCAAAGATCTCTTGGATGTGAGGCGCGTAGTTTCCTTCCTCGTTTGATATACCATTCCTGAAGTAGATACGCCAAGCCTTGATCGCTGTAGGTAACTCCCTTGGCAGTAGCGACCCGTTTGAAGATTTCCCGATATTCTTCATAACTGGGGTCTCCAATTTCGATTTTATGACGCAGGCGACGTAAGAATGCTTCGTCTACCAGATCTTTTGGCGGAAGGTTGGTAGAAAAAACCACCATCACATCGAAAGGAATTTCAACTTTTCTTCCAGTATGCAGGGTGAGATAATCGATGCGGTTTTCCAGCGGAACGATCCAGCGGTTAAGGAGATCACGCGGGCGAACTTGTTGTCTTCCGAAGTCGTCGATCAAGAAAATTCCCCCGTTTGCTTTCACCTGGAATGGTGCCTCGTAAAACTTATTTACATCGTCGAAAACCAAATCCAAACCAGCCATGTTTAATTCGCCGCCAACAACAATAAATGGACGGCGAATACGCACCCAACGCGGATCGCGCCTGACTCCTGTTCTTATTGCCCCAGTGCTAGGCGCATTCGGATCATCTTCACGGGTTAATTGATGATTCACAGAATCATATAACTTGACGACCTGCCCATCGATATAAATCGCATAGGGAATATACATGTTTTCTTTCAGCATCATATTCCCAACCGATCTAGCAATGCTGGTTTTTCCATTTCCGGGAGGCCCATATAAGAATATCGACATACCTGAATTTACCGCTGGGCCTATCCTTTGAAATGTCCTTTCGTTCAAGACAAGGGTAGATAAAGCTTGATGAAGTGATTGATTAGTGACAATAGTTCTTCCGCGGCTTTGTTTTAAGATGGAGTTATTATAGACCTTGAGGGGAACCGGGGCTGGTCCAGCATATTGGCTTCTCTCTAATGCTTCTCTGGCACGTGCAATTCCTGCTCCGGTAATTGCATATTGATATGAGCCTTCACCTAAACCAATTTGTTGAGAGGATTTTACTTCTACAAATTTCTCTCGTTTTAATGCCTCGAGAATCTGATCTATCACCCCTGCAAAAGGCAAGCACATTTCTTCGGCAACTTTAAAGCCGCTCAGGTAACCTTGAAAATATAAGATTTTTAAGGCTAAATCTTGCAACCATAAAGGGGATAAACCAGTATCTTCTACTTTATTGATTGGAGGTGGATAGAATAGATTGCCGGTTGGGACTTTAACTTGGTCAACTGTGGGTTTAGCTCTTACGACAGTCATTGTTACTCCTTTATGGAACTATTCTCAAAATCGGATTATAGCACGCACTCCCCACAACAGGTATAATATCATTTATGAAAATCAGCGCTATCATTCCAGTATATAACGAAAAATCCACCATCAAAGAAATCATTCGAAGAGTTCAAGCGACTAATCTCATTGATGAAATATTAATCGTTGACGATGGGTCTACAGATGGAACCAGGGATATCCTTGAAGAGTACGATCACCATCATCAAGTGAGGGTAATACTTCACGAGAAGAATCAGGGTAAAGGTGCAGCTGTTCGTACCGGCATTCACAACATCACTGGTGATTTGATTATTATTCAGGATGCCGATTTGGAATATGACCCGAGAGAATATACTAATTTGCTAAAACCGCTTCAAGAGGGCATTGCAGATGTCGTGTATGGATCGAGATTTTTAGGCGGCGCCCGGCGTCCGATATTATTCTGGAATATGGTAGCGAATAAAATCCTTACCTTGGTTACAAATATCCTTTACAATAATATATTAACGGATATGGAAACCGGTTATAAAGTTTTTCGCCGTGATGTAGTAAAGGATTTGACTTTACGGGCTCAACGTTTTGATTTTGAGCCCGAATTTACTGCGAAAATACTCAAGCGAAAAGTGAGGATTTTTGAAGTCCCGATTGCATTTAACCCGCGTGATTATAGTGAGGGAAAAAAAATCAAGATGAAAGATGCTTTCGAAGCGATGTGGGCTTTGATTAAATACCGCTTTGTGGATTGATTATTCTTCACTATTGGATGGTTTTATATCGATCACGTTGAGTTGGAACGAGGTACGACCATTATAATCGTTGCGCTCAAAGGTATACGCCAAATCGAATCTTGGGGGTAATTTATCAAACCAATCACCCTGACGAAACGCAATTGCATCATAGGTGATTATTCCATCAGTGACGATCATTTTTAGATGGGCAAATTCTTTCCCAATTTTCTTTTTACCTCTGGCAGATAAATTCCTTGATACAAATATCGGCTGTTCGTTTGAGTTGCCGGTAGGCTGAAGTTTATCCAGGAAGTCTAAGATACTAGGTTTTAGATCCTTAAGAGGAATTTCCAAATCGATATTCAATGACGGTTGAAGAATCTCGGCCGACAGCTGTTTTTCAGCAATTAATTGAAGGCACGCTTTTAATTCTTGAACTTTCTCATTTCGAATTGTAAAGCCAGCAGCTGCAGAATGTCCGCCGTGGTGTTCCATTAAATCAGCGCATGTATCCAAAGCTTTTGTGATATCAAACTCTGGAATGCTCCGGCAAGACCCGCGAGTGAATTCTTCTCCTTGAAAAGCTACAATGGCAGGCCGATAATATTGTTCACAGAGACGAGATGCAGCCAAACCGACGATACCGGGGTTGAAATCTTTATGATAAGCAAA
>JAAZNS010000040.1 GCA_012798185.1 Chloroflexota bacterium
ACCCGAACATGACATTTCAAAACACCAACGAATCAATGACATATTACTTGGATTCATTGAAAGACCTGCTATCGACTGGTTTGTGAGGCATATGCCAGCGTGGGTTACTTCAGATCATTTAACCGTTCTCGGTTTATTTGCCGCACTCATGATTGGAGTAAGCTACTGGGCAACCCGCTATAATCCAAATTATTTATGGCTGGCAAGCTTCGGCTTTATTCTCAATTGGTTTGGAGACAGCCTGGACGGAAATCTAGCCCGTTATAGAAAAAATGAACGCCCCAAATATGGTTTTTATATCGACCATATCGTCGATACCATTAGCGAAATCGCTATTTTCCTTGGGCTCGGATTATCTCCTTATGTCGATTTTAAACTTGCTGTTATGGGTTTAATCGGCTACTTATGTATGACCATTCAGGTTTACATCACAACTGAATTACGCGGCATTTTCAAGATTTCTTATGGAAAATTAGGACCCACTGAAATAAGAGCCATCGCCATCATAGTCAACACAATTATTTTCTTCATTGGTGACCCATCTGTTAACAATATCCCTATTCTTGGTAATGTAGAGCTTTATAACCTCGTTGTCGGAATTGTAGACTTCATCTTGTTCATGATCTTCTTCATTACCGTATACAATGAAGCACGTCTCCTGGATAAAGAAGATCGAAAGAATTGGAAGAAATAACAATAACAACAAATATTTAAATATTAACCTCCCTGTTAAATTCACAAATTTGAATTAACGATATAATACATTGGTTTTTCAAAACCAAATTATATTTGTAACAGGGAGTTTACGATGATTGTTACTACAAAAAAATTATTCGAAGCCGCTTATGGTAAATATGCCATCGGCGCCTATAACATCAACAACCTCGAACAAACCATGGGTTTATTTCGAGGGAATTTAATGAGCAATGCCCCCTTCATCATTCAAATCAGCAGAGGATCGAGAGATTATACTGACAAAGAAATGATGCAGGCGCTCATTACCGCTGCAGATAAGATCTTCCCCGAAGCCATTTTCGCCGTTCATCTTGATCATGGTGATGAGGCAACCTGCTATGATTGCATTGACAGCAACTTTTACAGTTCTGTTATGATCGATGCAAGCAGCGAAAGCTTCGAGGATAACATTGCCACTACCAAGCGCGTTGTGGATGCAGCCCATGCCAAAGGGCTGGTTGTTGAAGCAGAGCTTGGTCAATTGGGTGGTGTGGAAGAGCATGTCAATGTGAGCGAAAGCGGAGCTAAACTGACTGATCCATTGAAAGCAAAAGAATTCGTTGAACGATCTGGCTGTGATTCTCTGGCAGTTGCAATTGGAACAAGCCACGGTGCTTTCAAGTTCTCCGGCAGCCAATCCTTGCATTTTGACGTTCTTGCTGAAATCCAAAAACAGCTCCCCGGATTCCCACTGGTCATGCACGGCAGCAGTTCTGTTCCGCAAGAAGAAGTGGAAAGAATTAACAAAGCCGGCGGCAAATTATTAGGAGCCAAGGGTGTCGATGCGAACCAGTTCAAACGTGCTGCAGAATTGGGCGTTACCAAAATCAATATTGATACCGATGGACGTCTGGTATGGACGCGCGTGCATCGCGAATATTTCCTTGAACACCCCGAAGTCTTTGACTTCCGCAAACCCGGAAAGATCTACATGGATGAATATGCCAAATTCATTGCAGCGAAAAATGAAAAATTAGGGAGTGCCAATCAACTCGAGGAAGTACGAAAACTGGTGGGCAAATAAATTAACCAGGATTCATTTAGAAGATTAAAGGGACGCACACACCGACTAATCCAGAATGCGTCCCTTTTTCAATGATACAATCTTAAAAGAACCACCTATCAAAGGCAGGAATCACATGGAAAATAAAAGTTATCTAATTGATATGGATGGCGTATTGGTACGGGGGAAAAAGAAAATCCCCGGGGCTGATAAATTCATTCAAACATTACGAGATAAAAATAATAAATTTCTAATTTTGACCAACAACAGCATTTATACACCTATTGATCTGGCTCACCGGCTTCAAATTTCAGGTATCGAAGTCAGTGAAAATGAAATCTATACATCCGCAATGGCAACCGCCAATTTCATGAAAACCCAGAAAGTAGGTGGCAATGCATTTGTTATCGGTGAAAGTGGATTAAACCTGGCGATCCATGAAGCAGGTTTTATTCTTACCCCGGAGAACGCTGATTTTGTTGTTTTGGGAGAGACTTTCGACTATAACTTCCGTCAGGTCACAAAAGCCATTCGGCTGATCCTTGATGGAGCACATTTTCTTGCAACCAACCCGGATCCCACCGGTCCAAGCGAAGAAGGGGTCGTACCAGCCTGCGGTTCTATGGCAAGCTTAATTGAAAAAGCAAGCGGGAAAAGTCCATTCTTCTGTGGAAAACCAAACCCCTTTATGATGCGATCGGCATTGAATTATCTGGGAGTCCACTCAGAAAACACTATCATGATCGGAGATCGGATGGATACGGATGTGATCGCCGGTCTGCAAAGCGGTATGGAAACAATTCTGGTCCTTTCAGGTTTAACCAACCTCAAAGACATAGAAAATTTTGCTTATCGCCCAAATCATATTGCCAATTCAGTAAGTGAAATAGAAATTTAAA
>JAAZNS010000401.1 GCA_012798185.1 Chloroflexota bacterium
AGTTCGTTGACGATCAGCCCGCAGGGAATAGCGGTATCGATCAGCACCGTGATGGGTTCTGCATCCAGGTTTATGCTTATCAGATCAGGGTGTGAACTATAACTTTGTAATAATAATCCGATCAACTCGTTCAGGTATTCCGCCAGGTCAATGCTGGACAAATTACGGGATTGGTAAAGCCTTTGGTGAACCAGAGCCATTGATCGGATGCGATTTTCCATATCTTTGAATACGGTGATCACCTGTTTATCTTTAATAAAGTCTGTTTGCAAGGACAGCATCGAGCTGATCATCTGCATATTATTTTTAGTGCGGTGGTATAACTCCCGCAGTAAAGCTTCTTTCTCTTCCAGGGTGGTCTTTAATTGAATTTCTGCTTGTTTGTGCTCACTGATATCGCGGATCGATTCAATCGAACCGACAAGCTCTCCGGTATTGTTGTATAGCGGCGAGGCAATTACCCAAAGGTGAGCGCCTTTTCCCTGATTGAGTTTGGCGATATATGCTTCGGCAATTAACGTTTTGCCAAACCGTTTGAGATTTGAATAAGTAGCTTCATAAGGG
Organism: Chloroflexota bacterium; assembly: GCA_012798185.1. Lineage (GTDB taxonomy): Bacteria > Chloroflexota > Anaerolineae > Anaerolineales > UBA4823 > JAAZNS01. The sequence goes on from JAAZNS010000401.1 coordinate 565, forward strand.
GAGTCTTCGGAGAAAATCAGATCGACTAGAATCGGCCGTCTTTGATCGTAAAACGGCGTTGCATATATATAATCTCCTTTGCCGAGCATTTCTTCTTTTGGAACACCGGTCATTAATTCAATTGCCCGGTTCCATGCGATAACCTTGCCCTGTTTATCGATTACGAAAGTTGCATCGGGTAAAAACTCGATGATATCTTTGAGGGTTTTTTCATTTTGTTGAAGAGCTTTTTCAGCTATTTTTCTTGATGTAATATCCCGGCAGAGTATGCCAATTTTATCTAAGATATGATTTTCGTCAATAATGGGAAAAACATAAATCATATCGGCGTGGTACATTCGATCAAATTCGTATTCACACTCCACTGAAAAGGGTTTCCCTGTTTCACAAACATTTTTACAGTAATCCACGATTTTTTGTCCCTCAGGGCAAGGGTACAAAGAATGAAATATCGCGCTCAAACCATCCTGCACATCGAGGGTAGAAATTTCGAACCGTTCCCCCAGGATTGTGTGTATTTTAAGATTTTTATCTAAAATTATTGCCAGATTATTGACCGATTTGATTAGCGCCAGATACTGTTGTTCCATCTTTTTGAGCAGGTAGTTTTCTTTCTCGATGGATAAATCCTGGATTGTTTCAGCAAATCCAGTTAATTTGCCTGCCGCATCGAAAACCGGCTCGGTTCGAATAGACCAAACTCTTCCGTCTTTTAATTCGATTTCCTGTTGCCAAACCTTCCTGGTCTTTTTTACTGTTTCAATGGAAAAATTATATTTTTCCGCTTCAACAAAACGCCATATTTCAGGATGAGATTTCCCAATCAAATCATTAAATGATTTTCCCCATGTTTTCACCATGGCTTCATTTGCCCACTCTAAATGAAAATCAACATCATAACAGGCAAAAATTAGCGGTATTCCATTTAAAACGCTTTTCGAGATAATATCCGAATTATTCTGCTTTTTCATTTTAATATTTGATTTTTGATGTACCAATATCCTTGTATGAATGAAAAAACCATGGTTTCAATACTTAACCAAGTGCAAGGTTCGCGCCACAAAAACCAACAACTAATAAAGTCGTTTGATTTTTATGATAAAGAAAAGCTTCAGCCGCAAGGATTGTACAGGAAGCGAAATCGCCTGCCAATAGTACTAAATATTTATTTATGGTGTAAGCACAACGTTTAGGGGATGAATGCGAATATTACGACCGATATCAATTTTACTCTAAGATGGTGTTTGATAGGAAAATTATTACATCCCAAGGAGTGAGCATTTATCTTTTCAGTTTCCATCAGGATGTGTAAATAAAAACTTCCTAATCAGATAAACTTTTCAATTTATTCTGGCCTGGGCTTAATCATGGGTAAATAATAAAGGTTATCGTGTTACAGCTTTGGCGATAAATAATTGATTACCGCCCATCAGGAATCTTTTATATGTAACGAGCTTAAGGCCGTTTTGTATTAGTGCTGTGTGCATGCTTGTAGGAGAAAAAATGGTATGGTGCTCTTTGACTGCTTGCTTTGAAAACAATCCCAGTTGAGCACCAAATCGGTGAATCCAATCGCCTATTGGTGATGTAGTGGTGATAACCAAGTGTGCTTCTGGTCTCATTACAGAAGGGATTTGGCGAAGTATGAAAGCAGGCTGTTTAAGATGCTCGATCACAGCAATCATGGTGATCGTGTCGAATTGCTCGTCTAAAGCTAATAAATCCTGATCCAGGTCACGCTGGTGAAATCGATAGTTGGGTCGGTGTTGTTGCAACCAAGTTAAAAACGGTTCTGGTCTTTCTATACCAACATAATACTGCCCTGGTTTTAAATAATAAGTTAAATTTGCTAATCCGCATCCCAAATCCAGAATACTGCCATTTAGATAAGGGATGACCGCCTGAAAACGTTGTTCTTGTAAAAATCCCGATAACATGGAAAAATTCCCCTTATTGAGCTATGTTTGGCGGGATATATTCAACGATTAACTCTTCGAAATTCCAAATTTGCTTAGTCGTGTTACTGGTATCTATCATTGGTTGGTCAGAGGTACGATAAACCTGCCAATAGCCTTCGTTTGGAGGCGGTTCAGCCCAGGATGGTTTGGAAAGAATTCTAATATTATTTCCAATGCGGGTTGAATAGTCCGAGCGAATAGGATTAGTTTTCCCAGGACCGAGAAAATACCAGTTCCAACACCAGAATAGCCTTTCGTGAGCCAAATAGATCACTTCACCGGGTTGAATGTTAGTTTTAACGAATTTGGCAGCGTGTTTGAAATCCCAGGGATAAACCAGCGTATCGGTTTGCGTGTATAAAGCCAGGCTGAAGATACTAAAGGTGAGCGTCGTTAAGGCAATTGCAGTGGTTCTCCGCCAATTAGTGTTATCGAGCAATCTATCCAACCAAATCGCCACTGTAAGGAGCATAAAAGGGACAATTAACCCTAAGCCACGAAATAACCAGATCGGGCGTAATAGGTAGCTAATTGCTATTGTAGTCAGGATAGGTGTAAACAAATAAGCCAAAACCACAATACGGGAAGACTGCCAGCGAATTACAGTGTAAATACAAATTGCCAGCCAGGTAATAATAGCGATTGTTTGTAACCAAATTGGGCAAGTATTACAATATCCGAACAGGTGAATAAAAAGGGTGGTGATGATGTCCTTGAAACCAGGTACAACGGCAGGTGTGACATTTCCGATTGTCCAGGCACGCTGTAACCAAGGGATATAGGCAACAATAATCGATATCTGGATAATCATCCATGTCCAAAGTTGACTCGGTTTAGTTTCTTTTCTGAGAACAAAGATTAAAGCATGGAGATATACTGCTGGAAGGATTAGAAAACTGATTCCATGCAGATACAAAAAAGCGACAGTTACAAAGAATAAACCGACTCCAGGTAGGAACTTGCGCTGGCAGAGTATTACTAGGTTGTTTAACTCATACACCCATATGACCAGTAACATCCATAAAGCATAATTTCGAGCTTCGCTGCCATAGTTAACAGCGTAGGGAGAAATTGCAAATAATAAGCTTACCAGAATCGCTGTGCGGCGATTAAAATACTTGTAAGTAACAAAATAAAGAGAAGCAATGGCGATAATTAATATCAACACACTATTGGATTTGATCCATAAGTCGCTGGTGCCTAACTTTAACCAATAATGCAATTGTATATAATACAATGGGGGATGAGGATCAAATGTGTGGACTGATGTCAACAAATCGGGTAATGGCAAAATGGCATGGGTTACAGATTGAAGTTCGTCGTACCACAAACCTTTTCCGTACATAGCAAGATATCTAACTACGGTGGCCAACCCTAAAATACCCCATAATGGGATATGAGTTTTTAGAATTTGCCATATAGAAAATGTTTTAAGGTACTTGGTTTGATCGAAAATATGTTTTAGTTCTGTTTTTATTGATATGTCTTGGTGATTGATGAGAATTATTCCCAATATCAACCAGATACTCATGACTGACAGAAAACCCAGGCTTAGGAAAATGGTGCTGATGGTGTGATGAAAGAGGTAATCGAGATAAAAGAAGGAATCATTAACAAGCAGAAGAAGATATAATATTAGGGAAAAGCAATAAAAGTAATTTATATCAATAGATTTCGATATAGAATATTGCCAAAGGAAGACCAACGGAGCGATTACCAAAGCAAAGGCGGAAAACCAACCCAATGGTAGAAACAAAACAACGGATACTAGTAGAAAAGAAACACGTAATAAATCATAAATGTTTTGATTTTTCTGCTTTTGGGAAAACCAATTTACAATGAAGCAACTGCCAGTTAATAGAGCAAAGATGTACTTGACAACAAATGCCAAAGTTTTACCCAGGACAATCGAATGAATAAGAGGGCGAAAAATTGCAATACCATTTGTGCTGGGTTTGGTTAGTGTAAAGAGCTGAAACGCGTATTCACCTGATGAAAAAAAACGTTTAATAGTAGGTTCGATCGACAGGTTGATCCAAAAATTATTTTCTATCTGATTTAGACCTAATAAAATATCTCGGAAATAGACAAGAGTATTTGTTAATCCAGCGCCAAAAATCCCAATGATTATGGTAACAAATATCGTTAGTATAGCGTTGATTGCTATATTGCGATGGTTATAGAAAAAATAATAAATAACCAGGATTGCATAAAAAATTTTAATACCCACTGCAAGACCAAGAGCTATACCAGCGATAATTTGCCAGGTTTTGTTTTCTTTTTGGCAAGAGCCATAAAGTGTCAAAGAAACCAAGAACAATAACAAAAGGTTGACTTGACCAAAGATGATTATGTTGTGATAAACGGGTGGAAAGATCAATAAAAATAAGAACACGAGAAGGAATTTTCTCCCATTTATATTTATTCCTCCAGTTTTCAATAAAATAAATGCACTAAGGCCCAGACACAAAAGGTTCAATAACGCCCACACACGAATCGCTATGAGGTGAGGAAGAAGCGCAATGGGTTGGAGGAGGACTGCAAAGAAAGGAGGGTAGATATAATTCGAGAATCCGGTAACCATGCCAGAAATCTTGGCGGCGTTTTCTAAAACGCCACGGCTGTAAATGGATTGATTGGAATTAATATTGAGGGCAGCAGATGCAGCATAATAAGCGCCAAAATCATATTGATAATAAGCAGTCGGATACGTTTGATTATAGAAAAAATGAATGGTGATTTGCTGTAATCTAAATCCGCCTAAAAGGATTACAAGCGTAAATAAAATCCAATTAAGAGATGATAAACAATTAAATTTTACCCGAGTCGGGATTGTCCGTTCCAGTGTTATATTTGGACGATTGACTGTATGATTTTGCATAAATGTTCACTTATTATATTAAATTTTAGATTCTCTAGATAGAAAGAATATCCCCGCGATGCAATTTTAGCGCATAGCTCGGGTTGCATGGAAAGCGTTAGAATTGCATCTGCCAATGCTTTTGGATTTTCACGCTCGCAAAGAAAGATTTGTTCTCCATGTTTGAGGATGGCTCGCATTGTTGGAGAATCACCGTTGATGACCGGTTTCGCCATTGCGAGTCCTTCATGTATTTTGTTTTGCATGGTCAATAATGCCTGCGGAGTGTTGCCAAAAGTTCCCAATAGTACGTCGCATTCAGCGATTTTTTGGACTAGCTCGTCTTTCTCCAACCAGTCGATAAAAGCAACATTTCTCAATCCGAACTTATGTGCCATCTGTTCTGCTTTTGGGCGGTCTAGACCTGCTCCAATGAACTCAAAATAAATTTCGGGATGGTCGACTAAATTGTTTGCCGCCTGAACGATGACTGGTACACCATGATTAGGAATATAGCTTCCATAATATAAACACACGAAACGCGAATCATTTTTCCGAGGATTGAGTGATGGTCGAAATAACCGATCATCGGCGCCAAGTGGCAGCAACCGAATTTTCTCTTCTTGAATTTTATATTCCTTTTGATACCATTCTGCATAAGTAGGGGTATCTATAATGAAAAGGTCTGGCATCCGCATCGATGTCTTTTCCAGCCAGTGGATTAATTTTATTGTTAGCGGGCTTTTTTTATCAAGATGACGTTCGTTGGCGATTAAATACAGGGACATTAACACATCCCAAATCAAAGGTTTTCCCCGTAATATTGATAAAAGTCTGCCAAGTGGTACATCAAACTGTCCAGGATAGCCTATCATCATGACATCGTAATCGCCGATTTTATGGTATTCACTCAGAAGAGTCAAATATGCTTTGATTGCTCGCCACCAAAAGGAGGGATTTTTCCAACCACCACTGGCAATCTGTTGACGATCTTCATATCCTTGCCATAGAGCAGCGTGGCAGGGAATCACTTCAAAACCACACAACCGTAGCCGGTCAATCATCAACCGGTTGCGCTCGTAATTTGCTCGATAAGTACCAAAATAGCATATACGCAAATGACGAGGGTTATGTTGGCTCATGGAACGTTGTATCCGAATATTTCCATATAACCATTATTATAAATGAATTAATATGCATTCATTTCCAACAACTATATGGCAAGAAATTATAAAACGAAAACTGTATTGTTGCCTGTTTTTATAAAAAGTAATGGTTAATCGGGTAATGATTTAAGTAATACCCGAAATATTTAATTCCAGGAATGATCTTCGACCCAGATCTGGCTCTTAGACATGTTATTTTAAGACGGCTGTGGTTTTGACCAGTGAGTTTGAACAATTTGCCATTGACCATTTATTAGCTTATAAACTTCTGTACAATTCCAGCGGCATTGGCTTTCACCAGCATATGACACATAATTGAAGGTCAACACAGCCAATTTACCTTCTTGCTGTGCGTTGGGGTTATTCAATTCAAACCGATCGAAGTATATACTTCCCTGAATGCCTTCGTAATATCCGGTTAGCTTTGTTAATCTGTCTATCCGAAATTCCCAATAGGGATCAAAATAAACCATCTCAGGAGCAGATATTTCAAAAAAACTGAGGAATTACCTTTCCCCATCTCTCCAGGGCTGCTTTTTCCTTAGCGATGATTGTTTCCGCAGTTTAATTTTTACCACTCATTCTAAAGAACCTCTTTTATAAAATAACATAGTATTTTCAGGGAAAAAGATTTCTCACTTGAGCATCTGGCGTATCTATATATGGTTGCGCCGTTCTGCAATTATTTAACCTGGCAGGAACTTTTTACCGCATCCCTTTGCTTTTCCCGTTGTAAGCAAATTATAACGTCTCAACCAACCAACGGGTTGCGAGCTCAATAACTGTTATGGCGACTGACTTGTCTTCGCCAAGTATGCCAAACACGTGATCTGTGTTGGTGATGATCAATGCTTCTTTAGGATGAGCGGAAGACGAAGCCGCCAGTAAAGTCGCGTTCGTTGCGGAATAATCCTGTTCCCCAGCCAGAGCGAGCAAAGCGCCTGAATATGATTTGATACAAGCTGATAAATCGAATTCATTCAGACTTTCAAAAAACGCAGATTTTAAGCGTACCTGCCCTTGCTGGAGGTTCAGATCAATAAAACCCTGCTTTTTCGCTTGGATAAAGGCATATTGACCATATTTACTTTGCAGATCATGCGCCATATTTGCGACCGGTGAGAGCAGCACTAATGATTTAAAAACGATTGGATTTTGGGCAGCCGCGATCATGGCAATTGCTGCGCCAAGGCTGAAACCGACCAATCCCAGGCGGGATGGTTGGCAATATTCGCTGTCTGTCAGCCATTTGATTGCGTTTTGGGCATCCTGAACTTGCGAATGGATGGTCAATTCCTGAAAATTCCCCCCGCTTTCACCGCAGCCACGGAAATCGATGCGCAAGGAGAGAATCCCGCGGTTAGCCAGGGAAGCTGACAGCATTCGATAATATCCGCCCACTTCATCCTTTTGACTGGCGAAGCCATGGAGCAATATTACCCCGGGTGTCGGTATAGCCGATTGAGGGATAGTCAGGATGCCGGCAATCTGGTCTGGAAGCGTTATATTTCGTTGAGTAAAAGAAACACTCGGCTGCATGAAGAAGAATTCGATAGTTATCTTTTGAATTTTTTCGTTGACTTATTTCTGGCTAAGATCCGGTTTATTCTGATGCGATTATAACGCTGCAGCATCATCGGATAGATATTCAAAATGATGGAAAACAATAATAACCAGCCGGCAGCATCAAACCAGCCTCTTACCATTGCCATTCCTGCAAATAACAGCATCACTAAAAAGATGGTCAGGTGACCAGCTTCAGCGTTGCGCATCTCGTTCTCTAGCTTGGGCAGTGCGTCAGCGTCCCCTGAAAAATGCAGCGTCGGACTGAAAATCGAGAATGGTCCACGGCGCAACAGCTTCTTTATGAATACCACGCCTAATTTCTCGTATAACCGACCGTCTTTTTCGAAAGGTTTGATGGCGAAATAGCGGGGCGGATAGGTGAAAACCCAGACCTGACCCAGCAAAGCAATCCATGCCATAATCAGGAAATTGGCGAGAAAAGCGAAAAATGGACTGCGAAATCCAAAGCTTTCCGAAGACCATTTGAGTAGTAAAGTGACCCCTGCGGTAGCGATGGCGATTAATAAAATATCTTTTAATAATTTCATCTTATCAATTCTCTGCCTTCAGCAACTGGTTTGTGTCACTTCTGGTGGTTTTTGGGATTATGACTAATGTTAATCCAAGAACGGTTGGAGTAAATTGGGTAATAAACCGATGTGTTCGATATGGTCAAAACTGTTCCAATCGGGGTTTTCGACGACATCATGCTGCCACGGATTAGGGATGGGGATATAGACTGCCCGTCCTCCCAAGGCAACCACGGGTAAAATGTCGGATTTGAGGGAGTTGCCGATCATTACAAAGCGCTGTGGTGAAATATGATATTTTGCCAATACCTGACGATAAATTTCCTGGGATTTGGTCCTCACGATTTCGATATAGGTGAAATATTTTGCCAATCCTGAACGCTGAATACGGTGTTCTTGTTCAAAAATTTCCCCGCGGGTGATCAACATTAAAGGCTTGTACTTCGGTAAACACTCCAAGGTTTCGACTACGTGCTCAAAAACTACAATCGGTTCGGCAAACATTCGCTTGCCTTCTTCGAGGATGGCATCCACAATTTCGCCTGTCAGTTGATTGTTTGCGATGCGGCTGGCGGTCTCCAGCATGGTAAGCGTGTAAGCTTTGATGCCATAGCCATAGTATTGCAGGTTATGGATGTCGGCTTCGGTCAGTGCTTTGCGGACATGTTCGGCGTTGGCAAATGGCGCAAGCAAGGTGCACAGTTTCTCCAGAGCAGCGGTGTAATGCTGCTCATTTTCCCACAGGGTATCATCGGCGTCGAAGGCGATTAGATCGATTGGCATCATGAGATTTGATTTCTTTTTTCTCTTATTATAAAGGACGGAATATCATCCCAGGCGTCTTCTCGAGAGATTTTGATATTGATTCAAGAGAATCGGTAAACGGTTTCCTGAAAAAATGCTGCCGCAGCTTGCGACAAAACGGATTGCACCGGGTAAACTCATGGATGTGAGATATTCGTTTTTTTAACGATGAAATTTTTATCTGATAATCGAATTCATGAAATGGGCGTACCATTAATACACTTGGATTAGATCGGTTTCTGCCTGAGGCGCAACGATCAATACATTCTGTTGGATATCCATAAGGTGATGCTCAACTGCTTCAGTTTCGATCCCTGGCGGCGCATAGATGGTGAAGATGACGTTCCGCGTTTCATTCATTATGGGGGTGCGTTGGTCGGGGCCATAAATGATGCTCGAAATAATTCCTGCCTGGTCTGCCATGTACATATCACCAGGTTTTAATACTTGTTCCTGACCCCGCATCATCGTATATCGTTCATCCCCTTTGGCTACATCCATCCTAATTGGTAATTGTAAAACATCCAGGTCGTGCCCCGCAGTAAGCAGCATGTTTTTGACTTCTGCCGTGAACATGGCTTCTACCAGTGCGGCAACGCTGGGAATGGTTTTGCCCTTGAAAGCAATAGATTCTACTTGCAACTGAACGTGGTATGTTTTATTGAATCGTTTATAAAACGCTTCATAAGCCTGGATAACCGGAAGATTAAGGATAGCCGAGCGGTCCTTGCCGGTAAACCGTTGACGAATTTGGCTTTCCAATGCTTCTTTTCGTGTATCCAGCGCGGGGCATTGAGGGGGATTGGTAACATTTTTCATCACCAAAACCCCAGCGTGCGCGTTGGGGTATGTGGATTTAAGAGCGGAAGTGATTTCGAACATACTAGATCTCCTTAATCCAGGATCAGGCGCGCTCTTTTGAATCGCGCTATGGCAACTGCCAGCAAGATCAAATCGAGCAGCAGCAAACAGGCAGAAGCGAGCAGAATGACTCCCAATATACTCATACCGGATAAGCCTGAAACCAGGGAGGTTTTCCACGAATCAGGCAGGGCTTGCAGCCCAAATATCAATCCAAAGAACAAAACCATGATCGAAATACTCAGGGTTTGCTGCGCCTGCCGTACTGTAGCAGCCCGCAGGGAAACCAGCACACCCGCACACGAAGCCAGCCCCGACCCTAGCAAACTGATTAGGATGATCCCGATAAATACATCCCATGAGTAGAAAAGGAATGTTCCTTTACCGAAAATCAGATTAATGGTGACGGCACCGATCAAGACGCAGATCATGCTCAAACCCCAACCATAGACGATGGATGCGCATATTTTGCCGAGCAGGATAGCCCGGTCGGAGAGGCGGCTTGCCAGCAAGGTTTCCAGTGTGTGACGTTCCCGTTCCCCGGCGAAGGAATCGGCGATCACCGTGCTAACCAGGAATAAAGGGATCCACGCCCAATAGATTAATAATAATGGTTCCGTAAGCCATGCTTTACCTGCCTGCAAAGGAAGAAATATGCCAAATACGGCGGCAAAAAGCAGTAATCCGAACTTGCCCCGCCCGCCTCCCTGGAACAAGTTTTCCCGCAGGTCTTTCCATAACACAGTAAGAATATCGGTACTCATTTTTCTTCCTCCATCAGAGTGAGGAATACCTCTTCCAGGCTGGCGCTGCCTTTGCGCACTTCTTCCACTTCAGCGCCGGCCTGCACTAAGAGGTTGATTAACGGCGCTGTGCTGACGGCGCTGTGCAGTTCCACTAAAAGGTTATTTTCGTTTTGTTCCACCTGCGCCACTTCAGGATGTGACCGTATCGATGCGATCACTGCTTCGGTGAAACCGCGTCCAACGATTTCTACCCGCGGCGTACCGGTATTGGCGCGCAGCTCGGCAGGGTTGCCCACAGTGAGCAGCTGGCCCTGACGGATAACACCTACCAGATCGCATAGTTTTTCTGCTTCCGCAAGATTGTGGGTGGTAAGGAAAACGGTCACGCCTTCACGGGAGACCAGGGCTGCCAGGTCATCGCGTAAAGCTGCCGCTGAAACTGGGTCGAGCCCGGCGGTTGGCTCATCCAGAAAAATCAACGCCGGGTGATGCAGTAATGCCCGGGCTTCAGCTAATTTTTGCTTCATGCCGCGGCTCCATTTTCCTACAGTCTCCTGACGCCGATCCCATAAACCAAAGTGAGTCAGCAGCTCTTTGATTCGGGCTTGCCGTTTATCTTGGGGAAGATGCCAGATACGGCCGTAATAATCCAGGTTATCGATGGCGTTTAAACGCTCATAAATACCGGCATGTTCCAACAAAGCGCCGCTGCGCAGGCGAATTTCATCAGCCTGGGTGCGGGTATCGAAACCAAGCACTTCTGCCTTTCCATTGGTGGGCTCCAACAACCCTAATAACAGCCGGATGGTGGTGGTCTTTCCGGCGCCATTAGGACCCAGAAAACCGAAAATAACGCCCCGCGGCACTTCTAGCGACAGATGATCTACTGCTTGAACCGTTTTGAAGGTGCGGGTTAAGTTATCAGTGTAGATGGCGAGATTGTTCACAAATGTTCTCCAATAGTTGAAAATGCCAAAATTATTAAGCCAATGTTCAATTCTACCAGACAAATATTATTGAAAGATCAGCAGGTGGATAATGGGCAATCGATATATTACCCCGATTTTAGGATAAGGTTATTCAAGGTTGCTTTATTGTGATGGTGAGCAAATTATATGTATAACCGTTAAAAAACAGGCAAGATATTTTCCCTTTGCATTAGCCAGCTGTAGAGCGGATCGCGAATTTCAACATCATCAATTTTCCGCGGATTTATCATGCGGTCTTCGTAAACCAGGGATACCAGATCGTTTAGAGCTTTTACCCGGTGCTTTGCAGGTATGGATTGGTATAAGTTGTAAGGGTAATTATAGACCGGTGGTAAAATCAACAGCCGCTTTTCATCGATCGACCCGGCGGCGACAACACTTAATGCGGCTTGAAAGAGAAATATCTGATGATTCTCGTCCTGACAGATGGTGGATAGAAATTCTTGATCGTTTATCAGGCTTTCAAAGCATGCCAGCCAGCGTTTCATCAACCCTTTCTGGGGATTCACCGCAAAAGCATGCGAATTGAAATAAGCGTGCAGACGCTGCCCATCGACAAATGACTCAACTGCCATGGGGATATCTTTTACACCGGCAATATCGGAAATCTTTTGCCAGAAGGTATCCAGGGGTTGGTTTGCCGGCAAACCAACATTGCGGATATGCACCGGGCGGAAAGCGGCATCGTAATCGCTGGTTAATCCATAGAGCAATGGCGGTTGAACGATCAGGCAAATCGGGTCGATCCACACCAGCGACTGGGTATCCGGGGGCGCTAATAATTCAGCCTGAGCGCAGGCATATACTTTTTCCCCGAATAGAAAGTCGCGCTGCGGCGCAGGTGCATTCAGCGGTAATACCTTAATGTTCAAATCGATCAAATCCTGGCAGGCTGTTTTTTCAGGAGATGCTTCGAAAATCCAAAAGGGGCAATTTTGCATCGCCCCGCCAAAGCTGCGTAAGCTTTCGATAAGTAATCGCGCACAGGATTTACCAACAAGGGTACCAACTCTCGTTATGAATAAGGTGCGGTTAGTTTGAGTTTGATTCATTTCAATTTTCGAGAACCCAATCCTTTCGTTCAAGCGCAAACTTGAAATAATCCTCGACTTGTTCCAGTTTTCTAAACCTCAAACGCTCCAGTGATGATCGAACGTTTATTTGCATAAATGGTAATGAGAAGACTCTTCGCTTCGCTCAAAGTGGCAGCTTTTTTTGAGGTCAGCCTCATGGGAGGGGGCAGGGGGCGGCGTTATTTGATTCTAAAACTGTTCAATATATAATCCAGATCTTCTTGATACTTTTCGGAGCTCCCCAGGCAGTGAAACGATAACACATAAATCGTTTTGTCTTTTTCCAGCCACCAATCGCGGAACTGCCACCAGGGTTCTCCCCAGGGGCGTTCGTAGTTCATTTCAAATGCTTGCACGCCGTTGATTGAGGTCGTGGATTCGCTGACCTCTCGCATCTCGCCCTCGATCTGGTCATAGGTATCTCGAAATACTTCTTCCAGGCTTTTACCCTCCGGCAAGGGTTTAGAAGCAACCGCAAAATATGCGCCAAAATCTCCTTTTTTTTGAACGCTGGTGATCATTATGATCTCCTGTATCCCTAAACCGTAATAATTTTCATCTAGTTGTTGAAAGCCCCACAATTCTTCCATTGTTTGCCAATCGGAGGGGTAATCGAAAGAGAATGTCGGGTTGTTATAGGAATGAGGAGAGGAAGAAAACAGCTTGCAGGATATCGGGGTGACAGCAAATAGGATCGCCAATGTTAACCGGAAGATTGGTATCGGAAGGAAAGAATAGTTTTTGCACATAAAGAGCCTTCTTTGAAAAAGAGCGAATGGATATGAGGATCCTATCAAATAAAGTTTTTCTACCATAACTTGAACAGCCAATATTGATCAATCATCAGAAGCATTGGAATATATTTTTGGTATATTGGAAATAAATTTAAAATAATTATCCGGATTGATTACGAAAAATTTTGCTTTGGGTAAAACCTTTACAGGTTGAATATATTTATCCAATATCTCGTATACATGACGATACATGAGATTAATGCAACATAACTAC
>JAAZNS010000402.1 GCA_012798185.1 Chloroflexota bacterium
AAAATTAAATAATTGGATATTGCGTTAATTGGAATAGAAATCTGATCAGTCTGGTCATTCAAAATTAACCAGCGTCCTTCATGATCTACACCAAGTTCAAAAGGGATACCTCTAAAGACCTGCCTGCCAGATGGCAAAGTGGATAGGCGTCCGATTATTGAAGGGTGCCAGCCAGTTTCACTATACTTCGTTTTTCGTAGCGATCTGAAATCGACCGTTGTAAATTTGTCATCGCTTGTATTCATCAGAATTTATAATCTTCACCGTCTGTTTTGCCAGATCGGAAATTTTTACATCTTGAAAGTTAAGGATAAGGCTTTTTACTCTATCGTTAAGCGGTGCAATCCATTTCTCAGGCAGATTTTTGCTTCCACATATTGCGCCAATTATCGAGCCAACAGTTGCACCAGTGCAATCTGTATCCCCGCCAGCCATAACGGTATTACAAATACTCTTCTCGAAATTACCTTCACCAGTGATAGGTCCCATCACAATAAAACATGTATTCGGAATAATATGAATGGGATGGTAATGACCATATTTGGATTGAATAAGCTCCCAAACACCTCTCCAATCATTTAATTTTTCCAGCCAGTTTAGAGTATCGATTATTGCTTGAGTCAAGCGGTTCTCGCGGGGAATTTCATTCAATCCAGCCAAGATGATCTTTTGCGGATCTCCCTCAACAAATGCTGCTGCAATGCAAGCTGCTGCCCACATTTCACCATAAATACCAATTCCTGTGTGTGTGTACAAGGCATCCCTATATGCCCATTCAGCAGCTTGCGGCGGGTTTCCTGGATTGGTATATCCCCAGACATCTGCCCGAATTTGCGCTCCTATCCATTCCTGATAAGGATTATGAAAGCTGGCTGTTTTCGGCGGTAATAATCCATTTATTAAATTACGATAGGCAATTGCTTCAGCTGTGTAAACCAGATTGAAAGGTAAATTATTTATAGTAGCAAGAGCAACTTGATCGGATGTGAAATCTTTCCCATAAGTTTCCAATATATGCAAACCAAGAATCGTATAATCGATGTCATCATCGCGGGGCATAAAATGAATATTTCCTAAAGTGGCAACTAGATGACAGGGGTGTAAATGCAAACCTTCTAGAAACGGAGTTCGTTGTGGTATATAAGAGGTCAACGGATAGGCATTTACTGAATTAAGATAAGCTTCGATTTTTTCTCGATGCCAGTTCTCTACCGGTTTCCCAAGAACACAGCCTGCACAGCGACCTAACCAGGCGCCATAGATATGGTCAAATAAAGTTTCTTCATCCAGATGAATTTCTTTGACAGGGCTTGAAGAAGGCTTCAATTGCTGGATAGTTTCCCAATCCGAAGGCTCATAATAACAAGAAGGCTTTCGGGAAAGATCCTCTAATTCTCTCCAAAAGGTTTCCTCAAACTGCGAAAATATACCAGTTTGAATTGCTTCTTCAATCCGATTTTTTATATCTCCAGTATCGATACCAGACTCATTGAGCCGCATGATCTCAGCAAGCTGTAAATTTTCAGGAAATAAGTTTTGTTGGATGAGCATATAATTGAATCCGTTATATCTATTTCGTATAACCGGCGGTCAGTCCCCCAACTAACCGCTTTTGAGCATAGACAAACAAAATAACTGCTGGTAGTGAAACCAATACGCTGAACGCCATCATGGGTCCCCATTCCATCCGCTCGAAACCCAAGAAGTTAATAACTTGAACCGGCAATGTGCGTAATTGTTGTTTTTGCACAATGGTCAAAGCCGCCATAAATTCATTCCAGTGTGTCATAAATACATAAACCGTAACAGAGACAATTCCTGGCAACGCTAACGGGATAATAACGTATCGAATAGCTTGCAGCCTTGTTGCACCATCGATCATCGCCTGTTCTTCAAGATCCAATGGGATGGTATCAAAATAACTTTTCAGCATCCAAATTGCCAGAGGTAAGCCAATAGCGGTGTAATAAATAATCAATCCAGGATGAGAATTTACCAACTTGATCTTAACCAGGAAAATGAACATCGAGATCAATATCAGCGTTGGCGGTACCATATTGATCATTAACAGGTAAATAGCAAAAATTTTTTTCCCAATAAAATTAAACCTTGAAAGTGCATACGCTGCTAACACGGTAATAATTGTAGAAAGCAGAGTCGAGATTCCCGCCACAATAAAACTGTTTAGAAACGATCGGCCAACCATTGCCCTGGGATTATTAAGGACCTCCGTAAAATTTTCAGTAGTCGGCTGGATTGGCACCCATTGAATCAGTGGATTTCGGATAAATTGGGGAGTTTCGAACGCAGTTTTAATAATCCAGGCAATGGGAAATATACAAAAAAGAGTAATTGCAGTAATCAAAATATAACAAACAATTATCTTGATCGCTCGATATATCTTTTTTCGGGTAAATAAACGATTATTCACAGGAATTGTGTCTAAAGATATATTTTTAGAAATATGATTATTCATGATTAATACCTATTCTCTTTTACATCGCCTAATTCTCGCTTGGCATTAAGCAGAATAAATACAAACATCACAATCAGAGAAATGACCGAGATGGCGGCTCCTCTTCCCAGATGCTTCCATTGAAAAGCCTCATACCAAGCTAAAATCGGTAACGTCATCGAGTTATACCCTAAACTCAATACCGGGCTCATTACTCGTTGAATATCGAAGGAATTCCACCACCACATGGTCGTTAACATCAACACAACCATCGTCACTGAGCGCATTAGTGGCAGGGTAAGATATCGAAACCTCTGTAGCAACGATGCGCCGTCGACTTTGGCTGCTTCATATAGTTCCTCTGGAATAGACTGCAACCCAGACAACAACATCAGAGTCATAAAAGGAATACCTCGCCAAATTCCTACTACTACCAATGGCCATATAGTCGAATCCGGTTGACCTACCCAGGTTATATAATCTTTAATAATCCCAAAAAATTTTAGATAATAATTTATAAGACCAAAGAAAGGGTCGTACATCCACTGCCAGGTCAACGCCATGACGACACTGGGTATTGCCCAGGGAAGCATGATCAAGGTTCGATATATGCCTCGCCCGGGAATTTTCTCATTCAATATCAATGCAGCAATATATCCAATAATTAACTGCCCCATGATGACACTCACCGTCCAGAGAACATTTTGACGGAATGCTTTGTAAAAATTAATTGATGTATTTACTTTCCCACCGAATAACCGGGCAAAATTTTCCAGCCCTACCCATGTTGCCGATCCACCTACAAACTTGATATCGCTAAATGAATACAGTATTCCGCTGACAAAGGGATATACCGAGAAAAATATCAAGGTAATGACGGTTGGCAGAATCAATAAGTAGGGTGTCGCTTTTTTCATCAAGGCATGCTTTGAGCTCATGGATTTTTTTGCTCCAAAAATAGGAATGTCTAGCCAGCCTTCATAACAACTGGCTAGACATATTAATTGATATTATTGATTAAGGATGTCCTTTGAAAGTGCTTTGATCTCTTCGATTGCCTGTTGGAGAGTTTTTTCACCAGAAACTACAGCCATCATGGTCGGAGCATACACTGAAGTGACAAATTCTGAGGTATTCGTATTGTATTCCGCAACAACCAATTTCTCAATCGAGCGATAGAACCGCATTGTATCCCAATTGGGATCATTCAATAAGACAGGATCCTGCAAAGCATCGGGGTTTACCGGTGCCATACTGATCGAGCTGGCGTATTTCGCATTCTGGACTGCCTGTTGAATCCAGAAAATAAACTCAGCCGCCTCTGCTGGATGTTCGCTGGTAACCGGAATACCGAATCCTTGTCCCCAGTTATCGACATAATATTCTTTATTTTCAGATGACATGGGAATCGGCATCACAGCAAAATCAAAATCAGGATATAAGCCCTTCAATACGCTGATATTGAAATACCCGCGTAATATCATAGCAGCTTGACCCTGGGCAAATAATTCGTTTTGCGAATCGCCTGTTAATCCGATAGCTTTTTCTGGAGTAATCCCAACATTAACGATATTTAAATAGGACTCCAAAACAGGTATGGCTGCATCGTCAAAGAAAATATCCCAGACGCCATCATCCCCTTTGCGAATCATCGGTTTGCCAGTGGATTGCATTACAAAAATTCCGCCCTCTTCCCAAATCTTCTCATTATCAAGCCGTGGTACAAAACCCCACTGAACTACATTGGCAGCGTCAAAACCTTCCTCGCCAAGGTGTTTCCCGTTTGCATCCAGGGTGAGCAGCTTAGCATTCTCTACTAATTGTTCCCATGACCATAGATTATCCGGAGAAGAGGGTTCAATACCGGCTTTCTCAAGCACTTTGGGGTTATAGAACACGATGATTTCGCTGCCAGTGACTGTGCCACTCAGGAAGATTTTTCCATCCCCAGCAGTTCGGGAAGCCCAATATTCCTCAGGCATCGTTGCCCGAATTTCATCAGTAATATAGGGGGTTAAATCAGTCAGAAAACCCTGTTCGTACCAACCAAGCCCCATCCCTGTATCGCCCTCTATAATATCGGCAATACCACCACCGCCTGCAACCCCAGAAGTGATATAGTTTTCTACTTCACCCCAATCTCCCTGAATGTACTCGATCTCAATTTTTCCCTTATGTTCTTCATTGAACTGACTAATAAGTTCAACGGTCATATCTTGGTTGTCTTTAATCCAAGCTAAAGAATAAAGGGACAGCTTAACCGGTTCAGCAGCAGGCTCTTCGGGTTGTGCGGGTTCTTCAGTGGGGGCAGCTGGTTCTTCAGGTTCAGCTGGCGCCTCTGTGGCAGCCGGAGCTGGTTCTTCAGGGGCAGTTGTTGGTGCAGCGCATGCTGTAAGCAGCAAGCTGATAATAAATATTATTGTCATTATCGACATCAATTTTTTTCTCATCTTAAGCTCCCGTATTTAATAATTTGATTTCGAACATCTATCTATACGTATTGATAATCTTTTTCATTCTCTCCTTTCTTTTTCGTTTCAACATTTTGAATATATTTTCGATTGAAATTTTTATATCATCCCATTACCTTTTGTATAATCAGATCACTCATCTGAAGAAATCAATTTTGCTAAATCTTTGGCAACTTCTTGAATATCTAAGTTGCTGGTAAATTTCAGGCAGCGCCCGGTAGGTTTACGGACTTTTTGAATCCAATCATCAGGAATTGGTTCAATGCCGTTTTTTGCGCCTGCTAACGCGCCAACAATGGCTGCCAATGTATCGCTGTCCCTGCCAAAATTCGAGGCAGCTAAGACGCCTTCGACAAAATTACCCCCAGTTAATTTGAATAGAGCAAAAGCTTCGGATATCGCTTCCGCAGATGAAGCTCTATATTCTGCGCGTAGCTGAATATGAAGCGGAGACCACGCTTTCCACAAGTCACCGTTGGCTTGATCGACAATATCCATTG
>JAAZNS010000403.1 GCA_012798185.1 Chloroflexota bacterium
ACCGCCGTGCATGGGTTCGTGACCAGATCCCCCGCCGGATACCAGGGCAACTTTACCTTTCACGGGGGCATCTGCCCGGTAAATAAAATTAGGATCGAGATGTACTTTTATTAATTTAGGATGCGCCAGCGAAAGACCTTCCAATTCTTCTTTAACCACATTTTCGGTTTCATTAATCAATTTTTTCATGGCTCGCTCCCAAAAATATCTTAACCAAACAGCGAAACTCACCCAAGCTGGCTAAGTGGTTACATTTATTTATTTTATATCATGTCATTGAATTGTCAAAGCACTGAGGTAGATATATTTCCATATAAATTATGAGTATCAGTCATCCACGTTTACTTAATGTAAAAAAGAGGGTTAATGCCAAAAGATATTACTTATGGTAATGTTTATAGATATTAGTTGTATTTTGTGTATAGAATGCTTTGACTTTTCACATGTTACAATTAAATCAAAGGAATTGAGACTGTTGAAATAAGCTTGCTTTTAAAAATATAGGGTGAAAGGGGTTGTCAAAAAATCTATTTTCATTAAGTTTTCGATTTACGCTATCAATTCGAATATCACTAAATAACAATTATGATATTCGTGGGAATACATTGCCTTCCTCGTGTAAAATGACTTATTCGAAAGTATCGAAAGGAGATAGAATATGAAAACGGAGATTAAATTTCGACCAGCTTATGCATTAGGTGTAGTAACCCTGGAGCCAAATGAGGCAATCCGGGTTGATGCGGGGGCAATGGTCAGCATGTCTGCCGATTTACAAATTGAAACGAAAGCTCAGGGCGGTTTTATGGCTTCGCTGGGTCGCTCGCTGCTGGGCGGAGAATCGTTTTTCCAAAACACTTTCCGCGCTGGCAACAATGGCGGAGAAATCACCGTGGCGCCTCCCTTGCCTGGCGATATGTTTGCCTTAGAGATGCGCGGTGAGACCCTGCTGTTGCAATCCGGTGCTTTTGTTGCCTGTTCCGAGAGCATCAATTTGGACACCAAATGGACCGGCGCAAAGACATTTTTCGCTAAAGAAGGTCCAATTATGTTACGTGCTTCCGGAACGGGCACATTGATTTTTGCCAGTTATGGCGCAATCCACGAACGCCATCTTGGTGCAGGTGAAAAATACAAACTGGATACAGGACACCTGGTGGCATTGAATGACGGTATGGGTTTTGAAGTTCAACGCGTTGGCGGCCTCAAATCGACCTTCTTTAGCGGCGAAGGATTGGTGGTTCAGATTACCGGACCGGGTCGTTTGCTGATGCAGACGCGCAGCGAAGATGCTTTTTTGAGCTGGTTGATGCCTCATTTACCAAAATCGAATAGTCATTAAGCCGAGAGCCCTGATAATGATTGGAATTTAAACGTAAGGATTGTCTCCCCATGGAAAAACCTTCCTGGTGTGAACATTTGCAATACAAGTTTGATAATCTGATGTCTCGCGGGACAATAGCTTTGATTAGTGGTCTGGCGTTTTTGTCTTTGGTGTTAATCTTCGCTGCAGGCGCTTTCTTGTCACTGGCAGATATTCGCCCGGAGGGAAGCTCAGAGCGGCTGACATTTATCGAAGCAGCCTGGGAAAGCTTGATGCGCACTTTGGATGCCGGAACCATGGGCGGAGATTCAGGGTGGGGGTTCCGTCTGGTGATGTTTGCCGTAACGATCGGTGGTGTCTTTATTATCAGCAGTCTGATTGGTGTATTAACCAGCGGCTTGGAGGGAAAGCTGGAAGAATTGCGTAAAGGGCATTCACGCGTGATCGAATCGGGGCATACAGTAATTTTAGGCTGGTCACCACAAATCTTTTCGATAATTTCTGAACTGGCAATCGCCAACGCTAATCAAACCAAACCCTGTATCGTTATATTGGGTGATATAGATAAAGTAGCGATGGAGGATGCGATCCGCGCCAACGTACCTAATTTAGGGCGCACCCGCGTTGTGTGCCGGTCGGGTAATCCAATTGACTTAATAAACTTGGAATTAGTAAGCTTGCAGACGGCGCGTTCAATTATTATATTAGCCGCAGAGAGTGAAAACCCCGATGCGGAAGTGATTAAAACAATTTTGGCGATTACAAATAATGCCAACCGCCGTTCCGACCCTTACCATATCGTGGCGGAAATCCGCGATCCCAAGAACATGGATGCAGCGCGCTTGGTTGGTAAAAACGAGGTCGAATTGGTTTTAGCTGGTGATTTAATAGCCAGGATCATTGCCCAAACCTGCCGACAGTCGGGATTATCGGTGGTATATACCGAATTATTGGATTTTGAGGGGGATGAGATCTATTTCAAGAACGAACCTTCGCTCATTGGAAAGACATATGGGGAAGCACTGTCTGCCTATGAAGATTCGGCGGTAATCGGGCTGGTGCAGGGCGGACAAACGAAATTGAATCCTGCTATGGACACAATCATCCAGATACAAGGTGAGATCATTGCGATTTCTAAGGATGATGATACGATCCAGTTATCGGCGCAGGGTCATAAAGACATCGATGAGAAGGCGATCGTGTTGATGGGCACAGGTGAACTCAATCCGGAACGCACCCTAATATTGGGATGGAACCAGCGCGCCCCCACCGTTATCAAGGAATTGGACCATTACGTAGCCCGGGGATCGAGTCTTATAGTAGTGGCTAATATTCCCGAATGCGAGGCAGAGATTGATCGTTTACGCCCCGAGTTGACGAATCAAATCATTACATTTCATTTTGGGGATACTTCGGATAGGCGTCTGCTCGATGAAATTGCACCTGCAACCTTTCATCATGTTGTTGTATTATCCTATTCGGAGCTGCTTGATACGCAGCAGGCAGATGCATTAACTTTAATCACTTTGCTGCATCTCAGGGATATGGCAGACAAAACCGGCAAGGATTTTCCAATCGTCAGCGAGATGCTCGATCTGCGCAACCGCACCCTGGCAGAAGTCACTCAGGCTGACGATTTTATTGTCAGCGATAAACTGATTAGCTTGATTTTGTCTCAAGTTTCGGAAAATAAGCGCCTCAACGCGGTGTTTGCTGATATTTTTGACCCTGAGGGGGTAGAAATTTACCTTAAACCCGCTGGTAATTATATTGCATTAGAAACACCTGTCGATTTTTACCCAGTTGTGGAATCGGCGCGCCGGCGCGGCGAAACGGCATTTGGTTATCAAATCAAAGCTCATAGTTCCAACGCTGCCATGTCTTATGGTGTGGTTGTCAATCCGGAAAAATCAAAACCGGTATGCTTCAGCGAGGGAGACCGGATCATTGTGCTGGCTGTAAATTAGGTTCTAATTCCATCGGCATGAGATCTGGGAAGCATAGAGGGGCTGTCTTTATAGAGGTCTGTTATTCTAAGCGAAGCGAAGGGTCTTTTATTTCTAAATAAGATGCTTCGCTTCGCTCAACCTGACAATTTTAATTTTTTAGACAGCCGCTATGGTTGATAGTGGTTTTCCGCAAGGGATATTAATTCACTTAATGGCACATCCAAAAGTGAATGCAGGATTAAATCTGCCTGTTCCAGGCAGAGATTGCGGGTCATTTGGTTAGGGACTGCCACGCAAAACAGGCCGGCGCTTTTGGCAGCCTGTATGCCGTGAGGAGAATCCTCCAATGCAATGGCTTCATCTGCTGAAAGATGTAATTTATTCATTACCTGTTGATAGAGATCAGGGTGAGGTTTTACGCGGTGCACATCGTCCCGCGTCTGGATGCAATCGAAATATCCGGCGATTCCCAGGCGGTGCAAATGACCTGTTACCCATGCACGGGATGAGCTGGAAGCTAATCCGATTTTTAATTTGAGTTGCCGGGCTTCATCGAGATATTGTAGCACACCGGGTAATATGGGCTGCTTTTCGGTCAATTCCAGTTCACGCTTGCGCCGGGAGGTTTCGATATCAGCTAAATCCAAGGGATGCCCCACCTGTCTTTCTAATTCTGCAAATGGGTCGAATGTGCTTCCTTCACCACCGATAAGCGTAACCCAGGAATCCAGGGGTAACCTACAGCCAAACGATCGATAGACATCATTCCATGTGATGTAACTGGGGGTTTCTGTTTCTAAAATCAACCCGTCGAAATCAAAAATTATCGCTTTAATCATTAAGTATGGTTCACTGCCTCTTTTCTATTTAAACAAATTAGAAACGAAGATGATTATAGCCGCATGTCTGCCAATGGACAACCATGCCAAATCATCTGATTGACATCCGTACATCTTTCTTCTATACTGAAATCCGATACAGAGAACATATGGATATTCAAGATAATATTCGAGTCGGATATCGCTGGCTTGGAGCGGCAGGGGTGGCGCTGCGCGTGGATGGACAAACACTCCTGATCGATCCATATATTTCCCGGCTGCCCTGGCATCATATGTTCTTCCGCTGCATCCAACCCAACAGGCAATTGGTGGGAGATACAATCGGAATTGGAAATCATATTCTGGTATCTCATAGCCATGTCGACCATCTTTT
Organism: Chloroflexota bacterium; assembly: GCA_012798185.1. Lineage (GTDB taxonomy): Bacteria > Chloroflexota > Anaerolineae > Anaerolineales > UBA4823 > JAAZNS01. Next base: position 4,483 of record JAAZNS010000403.1, read on the forward strand.
AGATGTGCCGGTTATTGTGGACTATACCGGCGCAGAGGTTTATGGCTCGCAGAATACCTGCCGTCTACTAAACATATTGGGAGTTTCGGCATCCAAGATTCATCTTATTGGGGCAGGAAATGAACTTTCCTGTGGATTATTTAAAACCGTGGTTTATCCAGCCCGGCATTATCCAATTCCCTTTTTTATGCCTGGAAATCTGGATGCACATTTACACCCGCCGTTGACTGCCCGTCAGTACCGTATGGATGTTTGTTTTTCTTTTCTCATCGAAGCAGACGGGATGCGGATTTTAGTTGACAGCGGACGGAGGAAATTCCAACATGTACCCGCTGATGTTTTGATCATAAACCCGTTTTATAGAGCTGGGTATTATCAAAAGCAGTTTAAAGCGGTGCAACCGAAGCTGGTTATCCCTAACCATTGGGATAATTTCATGGCAGCTCTTTTTGATAAAAAGTCTCAGAACTCGTATTCTCAAGATTGGGTATCGGCTTTGATAGCGCGTTTTTTATTACCCCGGTTTCGACGGATAGTTCAGACTTATTCACCAGGAGTAAAAATCATTATTCCGCAGTTATTCCGCGAAATCGATTTAAGCGCCAGCATCGCCGGTTAATAATATCTTCTAGGATTTGATATTTAGGAATGAGTAAAATTCTATGCCACAGCCTAACTTGTTCATAAGATTAAGTAATCCACTAATTGCTTTAGTCTTACGCTCTCCCTTGCATGGTATGTTGAGCAGCAATACACTGTTGATTACGGTGAAAGGGAGAAAAAGCGGCAAAACTTATACAACCCCGGTGAATTATTTGCAGGATGGAAATTCCCTTTACATTCTCAGTTCAAATGAGCGCACATGGTGGCGGAATTTACGCGGCGGCTCAGCAGTCACGTTATTGCTGAAGGGCACAGAAGTGAGCGGCAAGGGGATGGTAATCGAAGATGCCGGTGGAATAACCGAAGGATTACGCACCTGTTTGCAGCTTGCGCCGGCGTATGCTCGCTTTTTGGGGGTTAAAATGGTTGACGAGGGAAAACCGATCGATCAGGATTTGTTGAAAGCGGCACGATCCAGGGTAATTGTGAAAGTCGATCTTGCCTGATTTGGTTTCTTAGGGAGAGGTAATTGTTACGGTTATTTGATAATTGGTAATTGTGGTTGATGAGAGTTTGCTATATATATCGACATACCAATATCCGGTTTCATTCAAAATTTGACTGATATATTCGTTATTACCCTCGTTTGTCGATCGATAATACCAATAATCTGAGTTTACATCATTTGTATCTGGGGGAAAGAGATACAAATCGGAATTGCCACCGCTGCCAGTCATGGTAATGGTTATGGTGGAACCGTTCAAGGCATAAATCTTATACACATCATCAGCATCATTCGAGTGGAGAGTGGTTCCATTTATTATTTGACCGTTGCAAATGATCAAGGCGTCGCTGATATTATTTGAATCTCCTGCTGGATCGGGTACGCAAGCGCCCGAAGCCGCGGAATTTATTATCACCCAGGGTAAATATGCCGGGTTTTGCGGTCCTTTGGTTATCAAATCGATCCAGGGTTTGAAATATGAAACCCGCGAGTAAACCCCATAATAATTGGGCTCGGCACAACCAATGCCAAAGCTGACAATGCCTGCCTGCATCCACTGGGAGCCATTTCGGACGATTAAAGGACCGCCACTGTCACCCTGGCAGGAGTCTTTCCCTCCCTCGGCTAAACCGGCACAAAGATGAACGGCATCGGTTAGCTGGTACTGGCCGGCATACCCTGCCATGCACGCTGAATAAGAAATGATGGGAACCTGAACTTCGAGCAAATCATTGGAACCATACCCCCCCTCGGTGGTATCTCCCCAGCCGGTAACTGTTGAAGTTACACCCGGAGCAAATAAACTGCTATCTGCCGAGCTTGCCAGGGTTATGGTTGCTACTGTGGAACTTAAAATTGCCGGGGTTTGCAAGTGCAATAAAGCAGCGTCTTCGATTAATTCTCCATGGGTGCCATAGTGGAATCCTGGATATGGATAAATGGCATCCACATGGATACGCTGTCCAGTTGACCCAGTATAAAGCCCATCACTTAAGGTGTTTATACCCAGTACTACGTCGATGGCGCTCGGGCTGGAGATAACACCATCATCTTCCACACAATGGGCAGCAGATAATACCCATTGCGGATCGATCAGGGTTCCGCCGCAAAATTGACCATTAAAGGGATTGAAAATACTCGATGTAACCAACGCCACTTGCCAGGGGTATTCACCCAGATCGGCAATATCGCCGCCGACAATGTCTGGTGAATGGGGGCTGACCGCGGCAGGCGTGGGGGCTGGGTTATCACGGTCATTTGCTTGGCTGGGTGAAGGATTGGTCAAAATTAAAAGAAAGATGGGGATAAAAACGAATAAAAGGGGTAGAAATCGTGATACACCAGCCAATGCTATCCTGGAAAGAAGTTGTATCCTCAATGTGTGATACTGCTCCAATGTCTTAAGATAATCACTGCGTAAAAAATGAACTAAGAGGGCACCATGGCAGAAATGTTTCAATTATATACCGGAATGATTTTAAATTGCCCAACACACTTGAAAAACCTTGAATGGTATGAAAATATTGCCGGGTATCAATCAACCGGGCGGGCACTAAGGGATTTCCCAAATAAATTGCCTGATACCGGTTCCGTAAATCCATATGATACATCTCATAGTTCTCAACAACTTGACCAATGAACATTTCGGTTATCGTCAATCAGGATTACAATACTTCGATAAAACTAATCATAAAGGATACTACCATGCCAATTGATTTCGACTTTTTGCCAAACCGGCGAGACAGCGACAGCGAAAAATGGCACGCATTCGATGAGAATGTGCTTCCCATGTGGGTCGCCGATATGGATTTTCTTTCACCTCCTGCAGTAATTCGTGCTTTGCAGGAAAGGGTCGCACATGGAGTTTTTGGCTATGGCGTAAAGGCGCACCCATTCATCGAAGCGATTATCGAGCGGATGGAACGTTTTTATCATTGGCATGTTACACCTGAGGAAGTAGTATTATTGCCGGGTGTTATTCCCGGTTTTCATCTGGCGTGTTTGGCAGTGTGCGAAGAAAACCAGGGTGTTTTAGTGCAAACACCAGTCTACACACCGTTGTTATTTGCCGCCAAGACAACCAACCGACTGCCTCAAGAAGCGCCCTTGTCGTCAGATGCAATGGGATATTATTACACTGACTGGGATGCATTTGAAACAACCATCGACAACCGAACTCAATTGTTTATCTTATGTAACCCGCATAATCCGGTAGGGAGAGTGTATAAGCAGGAAGAGCTGTTAAAAATTGCAGAGATTTGTTTACAAAAGGGTGTGATTATTTGTTCAGACGAAATCCATTGCGATTTGATCTTCCCTGGACACACACACATCCCTATTGCTTCTTTGGATAATGAAATTGCGCAAAATACAATTACCCTTATGTCGCCCAGCAAAACATATAATCTGGCAGGTTTGAAGTGTTCTTACGCGATAATACAAAATCCAGATTTGCGTGAAAGGTATCGATCGGCTGCCCGCGGATTAATCAGCTCGGTCAATCTTTTAGGATTAGTCGCCGGACTGGCTGCTTACCGGGAGGCTGAAGCATGGCTGAAAGAATTGATGGATTATCTGACGCAAAACCGCGATACGCTGGCGCAATTCATCCGATCATATCTGCCGGGTATCTCGATGTTTCAGCCGGAGGGCACCTATCTGGCATGGCTGGATTGCCGCCAGTTAAATATCCCCGGGGAACCAGGAGAATTTTTCTTACGAAATGCTCGTGTGGCATTGAATGACGGAAAGATCTATGGCAAAGAGGGCGAGGGTTTTGTGCGCTTGAATTTTGGATGCCCTCGATTGATGTTGTTAGAAGCCCTTGAACGAATGAAAAACGCAGTCTTTGTAAAATAGACCGATTAATGAATATTTGCAGTTGCTTTTTCCTGCCCTTCCACCATTCCATCGAGAATTCGGATGATGCGCTGCGTCCGCTCTGCCACTTCTGCGGCGTGGGTGACGACGATCACGGTTGTACCTAATTTTTCGTTCAATCCAAGCAATATTTTCATGATCTCCTCGCCGGATTTGCTATCCAGGTTGCCGGTAGGTTCATCAGCGAGGATTATTGCGGGTTCATTGACCAGCGCGCGGGCAATTGCTACCCTCTGTTGCTGACCGCCTGAGAGTTCGTTAGGACGGTGGTTCATGCGGTCTCCCAATCCGACAGCTTCTAAAGCTTGCCGGGCAGTTGCCCGGATATTTATCTTTTTATTGGAATAGCGCAAGGGAAGCTCAACATTGGCTAGGGCAGTAGCGCGAGGCAATAAATTAAAGCTTTGAAAAACAAAACCAACTTTCCGGTTGCGAATAGAAGCCAACTGATTATCTTTTAATTGGGAAACATTTTCGCCGTCTAAAATGTACTCTCCAGAGGTTGGCCGGTCAAGGCATCCCAAAATATTCATCAGAGTGGATTTTCCCGAACCGGAGGGACCCATAATGGCGACAATTTCGCCGCGCCTGATTTTTATCGACAACCCGCAAAGCGCACGTACTTCGATGGACCCCATTTTATATATCTTCGTAATATTCTCTGCTTCGATCACCCAAGGGTTCATTTTTTTCCCTTTTATCTTAAAGTAAAGACGATATGTAAATAAATGAAAGGAGAAAAAACACCTACCAGGATGTATAAAAGCGTTCAGTATTTCCCAATGAACGCTTGATTTTTCGCTTAGCAGCAGAAAAGATTCCATAATTATTCTACCCTAATTAACGATATAGTACCAAGTAAACGAGATTGTTGAAAAGAATAGTTCTATAGAAATACGCACTAAATTTTTTAAAAAAGCGTGTTATTGAATAGTTTCAATAAATAAGTGGCAAATAAGAAAAATCATAAAAATTTAGAAAATTGTTTGAAAATATGCTGATATTTCCAAAATATGTTTATAATTGATTAAAATAGTGGAATTTGAGATGGTTTGGCAGCGCTCAATATGATATTAAACGAGCAGAATCATGCAATAATGTGCTGGTGACAACCGTCACAAAAAGAACGTGACATCCGCGACTGAGATTAAACAAAGTTTACCGATATTATCGTATCAGGAAACAACGAAGAATAGAGATAGAGAGGTGCTAGATGCAGGCTATTCCTGGTGAATTTTTGGCAATTGATCGTAAATCCCGAAAATATATTCCCTTTTTTGATGTAGATACCCGCGATCCAAGCATTCGCGTTTGTGATTTTAATGATGTGATGATCCCGCTGGATGCAGAGCGTGCCATGCTGGAAGCTTCGCGGTGTGTGCATTGCCCCGATCCAGCGGCTTGTGTTATTGCATGCCCTCTCCATAACGATATTCCCTCGGCAATGTGGCTAATCGAGCAGGGTGAGTTTTTAGAAGCCGCAAAACTTTATCGGCAAACCAGCTCTATGCCGGAAATTTGCAGCAGGGTATGCCCACATGATCAATTGTGCCAGGGTTCCTGTGCTCACAATAAAATGCATGAGCCGGTATTAACTGGCGCGTTGGAGGCTTTTATCACTTGTTATGAGCGGGAAACGGTGGGGGTCGAGATACCGGTGGGAACACCAACTGGAAAGAAAGTTGCCATAGTCGGCGCCGGACCGGCAGGATTATCTTGCGCTGAGCAGCTGGTTCAGATGGGCCACGAGGTAACTGTTTTTGAATCGAAACCATCGCCGGGCGGTTTATTGCTTTATGGCATTCCGAATTTCAAATTATGCAAGGAAGTTGTATTTGCCCGCATGGGTGACCTTGAGCGTGCCGGTGTAAAATTTGTTACCAATACCTATATCGGTAAAGATAAAACGGTCGATCAACTCTTTGAAGAGGGGTTTGATGCCGTTTTCATCGGTGTAGGTACGGAAATCGATGCGCCTATGGAAGTCCCCGGGGAGGATTTGCCCGGGGTTTATAAAGCCACCGAGTTTCTTATCCGTGCAAATGTCGATTTGGATTCAATGCCCCCAGGCATGGATACCCGTCCTGAAGTGGGAAAGAAAGTTGCTGTTATCGGCGGCGGCGATACAGCCTCCGACTGCTTGCGCACTGCATTACGAATGCAAGCCGAAGAGGTATTTTGTCTATACCGCCGCACCGAAAATGAGATGCCGGGAGGGAAAAAAGACCGCAAGCTTGCCCGTGAAGAGGGCGCAAAATATCAATTCCTTACCCAGCCGGTAAGATTTATCCCTGATGAAACAGGTCATCTGGCGAAAATCGAATGTATCCGCATGGAATTGGGCGAGCCGGATGCCAAAGGCAGACGCCGACCGGTACCCATCGAAGGGTCTAATTTTATCGTCGAAGCCGATACTGCGATCCTGGCTTTGGGTTATTGGCCTGATCCGGTCATTGGTGAAACCACCCCCGGATTAGAAACGAAGAATTAT
>JAAZNS010000404.1 GCA_012798185.1 Chloroflexota bacterium
TAGCTGCATGGGGACGTTCAGCCTATAAAACAATAACAAAGACATTGCGTGTACCATTGATTGGCGTTTTTGTGGCATTCCTTTGGGCGGTTGTGCGTGGTCTAATAAAATCATGGGCATTGATTGGATTTGGATTATGCGGTTTTGTTATTGCCGGGATCCTCTTTGAATTTTGGCGCGGCATTAGGGCGCGGCAGCATACAAAGGCAGAAAGCTTCATCATTGCATTATTGCGTTTATTAAGTCGGAATCGCCGGCGTTATGGAGGGTATATCATCCATTTAGGGGTGGTATTGATGGCGTTAGGCATCATTGGCATCGAGATGTTCCAAACCAAGACACAAGGCACAATTTCTCAAGGTGAACAATTAAATCTGGGTGCATATACAATAAAATACGAGAAATTATCAATTTTCGAAACCGAAGACGGAAGAAATATCAGCCGTGCTGTGGTCAGTGTGTATAAGAATGGTCAATTCCTGCAAGAATTGTATCCCAGGCGTGATTATTATTATCAATCGCAACAACAAATGACCATCCCAGGTGTGCGCAGTACCTGGGAAGATGATCTTTATATTATTTTAGTAGATTGGGAACCAGTTACAGCGGAAGAGGCAACATTTAAAATATTCAATAATCCTCTAATAAATTGGCTCTGGATTGGCGGGATTGTTTTTATTCTGGGCGCAATGGTGGCTGTCTGGCCTGACCGTGAATACTTTCCAGCAAAGAGCCAGGTTCGTCAACGTCAATACCATTCAGCTAAGATATAAGGGGATTCGTTGAAAAGATTTAAAAAATTTCCGCATTTGGGTGATTGTATGTTTCGACTATTTCGAGGAACTGCAATAGTTGTCTTTGTTTTGACTTTTACATCGATGAGGGTAAGTGCTCAAACGCCGCCTCCAACAGTCAGCGATGATCAAATCAATGCAATTGCCGAAGAGCTTTATTGCCCAGTGTGTGAAAATGTTCCTCTCGATGTATGCGGCACGCAGGCATGTGAGCAATGGCGAGGATTAATTCGAGAAAAACTAGCGCAAGGTTATACTAAGGAAGAAATCAAGCAATACTTTGTGGATCAATACGGTGATAGAGTGCTGGCTGCCCCACCGGCAAAGGGGTTTAATATATTGGTTTACATTGTTCCCCCATTAGCCATATTGGCGGGTATATATTCTTTTTATCGAATATTGATTACAGGGAAGAAAACGGTTGAACCGCAGCAGAAAATTGCTATTCCCTCATCTGACCAGGAAGAATTTCTCTCACTTTTGGAGGAAGAACTGAAAAATCGCTGATGCCCAAACTTTTTTCCAAAGTAACTGCTCAAGCTAATGGATTGTCTGACCTGATTCTATGATTTCAATAATTTCTTTGTTTTCCCAACCCCGCCCTCTCTTCCTGGCTGCAAGCGGCGAGGAACAGGGTAGGGTCAAATAAATCGAGAATCCAATATTAGGATACCTGTTGGACAAACCACTTGGGTGGAAATTCACCCAAACTGGCTGATTGGTTACTTATAATAATTTATACATCACATTCAGAGGTGCCGATGTCTGATCAATTGACAGACCAGTCAGGAAAATTAAAATCGTTACACATCCGTCCACTTTGGGGCAAACTTCTGATTTGGTTTGGATTGGTAGCTTTTCTAATCATTTTGGGTTTGGCATTGCTGCGCACCCAACAGGGTGGGATGGCAATCGGTGATGTTTTACCCAACCTGACATTAACGACTTTTGATGGCCAAACAATCAATAATAATGATCTGACTGGTAAAGTAGTGGTTGTTAATTTTTGGGCGTCGTGGTGTAAACCTTGTGAACAAGAGGCAGCAGAACTGGAAGAAGCCTGGCGTTATTACCAATCAACTGAGAAGGTTGTCTTCTTAGGAATTGCATATGTGGATACTGAACCGGAAGCACGCGCATATTTACAAAAGTACCAAATTTCTTATCCTAACGGATTAGATCTTGGCACCCGCATTTCGGATGATTTTCGTATAAGTGGTGTTCCAGAAACATATATATTTGACAGAGATCATGTTTTGCAGTTCATTCAAATTGGACCGTTTCAATCGCTGGCTCAGTTAAAGGCGGTGGTCGATACCTATCTCGGTCCTTGATATTGAAAAAACGATATTGCTCAAACTACGAAGAAGTTTGGAAATTCACCCAAACTTGCTGAGTAGATGCATAATATAAAATGTGAATTAGCTTAATCTGGTTAGCGTTTAGTAATTAAAAATAATCATTTTTAGGATATGAATTAAAAATCTATGGACCTTGGCTCTTTATTATTCATTTTAGGTATTTTGATCCTGGTTATATTGGTTATTAGTCAGCCTTTTTTCAACCATAAAGCATTGCCGGTGATAGGAGAAGACTCTAAAATTTCACCGCTGCTGGCAGAGCAGGATCGGATCATCAATATCTTGGCAGAGCTTGATTTCGATCATCATGTGGGGAAAATCGATGATGAGAACTATCATTCCCAGCGCAATCAATTGATTGCACAGGGATTGCAGGTTTTGCAGCAATTGGAATCGCTCAAGGCAGGCAATATATCAAAAAATATCGCCGCAATTAGAAAATCCCACCCAAATTTAGATAATTCAAATCCTGCCCAGGAAACATTTACTAGAAAGCGGGGCAGAAAGTGGGTGCTTACTACCCCTGATGACGACTTAGAAATCCTATTGGCAGCAAGAAGACGTGAGCGTAGCGAAAAAGCAGGTGGTTTTTGCCCGCAATGTGGTACACCGGTGCAGTTATCCGACAGGTTTTGCCCTCGTTGCGGTGAGTCTTTATCCTTGAAGGGTAATGAATAACGATGAGGCGTTTTATACTCATGAAATGTTTTCAGATTGGGTGGCTGGCTGCCTTAGCTTTATTTATAAGCGCCTGTTCTTTTTCCCTATCAGCTGATATCACGCCGCCTCCCGGCGCTGAATATTCGGAAGCTGTTCCCACCCAATCAGGACGAGCAAGCGTGGTTGTTTATCCATTGGTACCGCCCGATCCAAATAGCGGAAAAATCATCTATGATTCAAAATGCGCTTCTTGCCATGGCGCCAACGGGAAAGGGGATGGAGAACGGGCAAATCAATTACCTAACCCTGTTACGGCATTAAGTTCTCTGGATATTATCCGCCAGGCAAAGCCCTCCGATTGGTTTTATATGATTAAAAATGGCAACCTGGAACGCTATATGCCTCCCTTCCCAAGCCTTTCTGATCGACAAATATGGGATGTGGTAGCCTATTTGTATCATATCAGTGCCGTTGATTCTTTCCAGGATGCGGGCAAAAAAGCTTTTCAGGATTATTGCGTCAGGTGTCATGGTGAACAAGCCAAGGGTGATGGGATTGATGCTGCAAAACTATCTTCTCCACCTGCCAATATTGCAGATTTAGCATTCATGTCCAGAATGTCATCTCAAGACCTTTATCGCTCGATCACAATCGGTTTATCGCCTGATATGCCTCCTTTTGGGAATATTCTTTCTGAAGAAGATCGGTGGGCAATTATCGATTATTTACGAAGCCTTAAGTTTTCGTCACCTATCGTTGTTGCCGTAACTCCTACACCGGAAATTACCTCAACCATTGCTTCAGCAGAACCCTTACCTAATGTTTCGGCAACTAGTGTGACAGAAACGGGAATCATTACCGGTAGAGTTGTAAATGGCACAGATAATGATCCAACCTCCCAATTAACCATAACTTTACGAGGATTTGATAATTCGAATCAGGTGATTACAGAAACAACAAAAACCACCTTGGATGGAAAATTTAGTTTTCATGGCATCGAACTGGTGGAAGGGCGTGTTTTCATCGCAACAGCCGAATTCGATAATACGACTTATAGTTCGGATGTCACTGTGGTTGCACCAGGTGCCAATTCGCTGGATCTCCCTATCACCGTTTATAAAACCACCACTGATCCATCAATAATTAAGGTAGATCGGCTGCATTTATTTTTTGAAATGGTCGACGATCAGACTGTCAGAGTAATTGAGTTATATATTATGTCGAATCCATCCAATTTAACCTTGATCCAGGAGAGGGAAGGTGTACCGACGATCAAATTTAAATTACCCGTAGGATCAAAAAATCTTCAATTTCAGGATAGTGTATTAGGCGAAAGATATATCGAAACCCCCGACGGTTTTGGAGATACTTATGGTGTGCGTCCGGGTTCGGGAAATTACCAAGTACTTTTTGCTTTCGAAATGCCTTATAACCGTAAGATGGAATTAGTACAAACGATGCTGCTGCCAGTCGACGCAGTGGTCATTTTGATTCCTGAGGGTACTCTTCGCATTCAGGGAGAGATTCTTCAAGAAGAGGGTGTACGGACTGTGGAGAACACCCAATATCGCATGTATAGCGGTGGCAGATTAAATGTGGGGCAGGATTTAAACTTGACCATTACGGGTAGTTTAAGAGGAAGCCCGGTATTTAGTTTGGGCAGGAATCCGAATCTGGTCATTGGTATGGGGATGTTTGCTTTATCTTTGGCATTATCTGGATTTTGGTTATTCTGGCATAATCGAAAGCAGCGTATTATCGATAAGGTCGGACAACACAACCGGCCATTGGAAACCTCTGAAACGCTTATGGATGCTATCCTGGCGTTGGATGATTTGTATCAAGCGGGTGAACTGCCTGAAGAAGCCTACCACTCCCGCCGGCAACAGCTCAAAGAGCGTTTGAAAACGGTAATGTCTCTATCCGATAATTTTAATAATTAATGGATATTTTGTTTGGGCAATATGATAGAAGTCCATAATCTAGAAAAACGGTTTGGCATTAAACCCGTATTGAAGGGATTGAATTTTCAGGCATCATCTGGTGAATTTGTGGCGATTTTAGGTCCTAACGGTGCTGGAAAAACAACATTTTTACGGATTTTAGCCTCGTTATCACGCCCTTCATCAGGCAAGATCCGAATTTCGGGTTATCCAATACCAGCTCAAGCTGGGGTTGTCCGCAGTCTTATTGGTGTAGTTACTCACCAACCTTTGTTATATGGTGATCTCTCTGCTGAGGAAAACCTGTTTTTTTATGGACGCATGTATGACGTAGCAAAGCTTGAGAATAGGGTCTGCGAAGTATTGCAGCTGGTTGGGTTATATAACCGCAGACATGATCTGGTGCGCACTTATTCACGCGGGATGCAACAACGATTGACTATCGGCAGAGCCATACTTCATAAACCCGTGGTGATGCTTTTCGACGAACCCTACACCGGATTAGATCAGGATGCCGTCATTATGCTGGATGGAATCTTGCGGGATATCGTAGCGAGTGGACATACGGTAGTCATGACCTCCCATGATCTAAGCCGAGCCGTAGAGCTGGCAAGCCGTATTGACGTTTTATCACGCGGTTTAATTGCTGCTTCGGTGCATAAGCAGGATATTACACAAGATCGGTTAATTTCATTTTATCGTCAGGCGGTGGCGGAGACAAATCCTTGACAGAGAAATCAGGAACCAGCATATCTGTAAATGATTCTATTCGGAAAACAATGAGTGGAGGGGCAAAGGCGTATTTTAAAGCAATCCATGCAATAGTATGGAAAGATCTTTCAGCAGAATTACGCAGCCGGGAACTACTTTCTTCAATGCTGGTATTTGCCTTATTGGTTATCTTGATTTTCAATTTTGCCCTGGATCTGGATATAAAAATACGTTCCACTATGACTGCTGGTGTGCTATGGGCTACCTTCGCTTTTGCCGGCACCCTTGGACTGAATCGTTCGCTTGCATTAGAGAAAGACCGGGGCTGCTTGGATGGTTTGCTGCTCGCGCCAGTGGACCGCAGCGTTATCTACTTTGGCAAAGCAATTAGCAATTTGGTTTTCATGCTGCTGGTTGAAGCAATCGTATTACCGGTTTATAACTTTTTGTACAACGTCAATTTGTTTCATTGGGGGTTTTTAGTGACTTTGCTGCTTGGTTCGCTGGGATATGTCATCGTGGGCACGTTGTTAGCGAGTATGGCAGTGCAAACCCGCACCAGAGATATATTACTGCCCATCTTATTATTTCCTGTAATTATCCCAGTGTTGATCAGTGCATTAAAAGCCAGCAATGGATTTTTACAGGGATTAGCGGTCGCTGATATCTTACCCTGGATCAATATATTAATCGTATATGATCTCATTTTTGCTGCGATTTCCTTCGTGGCATTTGATTATGTGGTGGAGGAATAATGCCCTCACCTAATCCCCCATTCCCCCCTCCCTCTCTTGTTTTGGGGAGAGGAAAGGGGAATATGAAATATAGGAACAAATTGTTATGGAATCAACGCCTCGTTGGTTGAAAGTATTGGATTATATTACAGCAACCATGTTCATTGCAGCTATCCTAATGGTATTTTTCTATGCACCCACAGAAGCCGTGATGGGAGCAGTGCAGCGTGTGTTTTATTTTCACGTTGCGTCAGGTTGGGTGGGAATGTTGGGCTTTCTTACTACTGCTGTGGCGGGAGTGGTTTATTTAAAAACAAGCTGCCGGATTTGGGATATTGTGGGTTTAGCTGCAGTGGAAATCGGGATCGTGTTTGTGTTCATCACGATTGTCACCGGCTCGATTTGGGCGCGCCCGGTTTGGAACACTTGGTGGACGTGGGATCCGCGCTTGACCACCGCCGCCTTTATGGAGTTGATCTACGCGGCTTATATTATGTTACGCCAGGGGATCGATGATCCCGATCGGCGGGCGCGTTTTGGGGCAGTGTATGCAATTATAGGATTTGTCAGCGTGCCGTTCACGTTTATGTCGGCGCGGATGTTCCGCACCATCCACCCTGTTGTAGTAGGAATCAATCAGCCTGGCTCACTGGGAGGTTTCGATATGACACCCAGAATGCTGCAAACTTTCTTATTCAGTCTGCTGATGTTCACTTTTGTATTCGCCGATTTATTGTGGCGGCGCATCCGATTGGGATTGTTGGCTGATAAGGCGGCGCAAATGAAGATGAAGAGAAATGAATAATAGACTCCACCCCGCAGAGCTGTCCATAAAGTCAACAATGTCATGTTGCACGAAGTGTGTTTCACGAAGCGAAGCGAAACATCTGTATTTATTAGTAAAGTGGAGATTCTTCGCTTCGCTCAGAATGACAGCCTTCTTTTATGGCAGCCTCTGCAAGAGCGGGATCAACTGTAACTACGAGAGGATTTGATAGATGTTTTTTCAAAATGCCCCTGCGAATACGATTAATTACATGATCGCCGGATTCGCGGTGATCTATGGTGTAATGCTGGCGTATTTGATCAGTTTAGTTGTGAGATGGAAGAAATTGGAGAGAGAGGTGGAGGAACTAAAGGAAATTGAGAGGAAGGGTGAATAATAATTTATTGTTCCTCTCGATGCATCACTTGTAATTCAAGATAGGTTTCGAAGAGGTCAAAATCATGATCGTTTTCGATGCAAAAAGTTGTAATAAAGCAGTTGATGGTTTTCCGCACTGTAATCCTTATTTTACTTAAAGTTCGGTCGAAACAGATGTATCTGTCACGATCAACGAAATAATTCTCTAATAATTCGCTTTTATTTCTTTCTCGAGGCAATTTTTGGCGAAGCGATTTGATTTGCGATTGTTGCTGTATTTGAATAAAGGGCAGCAAGACCTCACGAACAACTCCCCGTTTAATTTTCACATTGTTGAGGTGGCGAGACGGATCATTGAAATCGTCATCAAATTATTGCCAAAAAATTAATCGGGGAAAATCACAAAAAACAATAAACCCTTAAAAAAAATCAGCGATGGAAATCTTTAAAAGGGGGGTAATAAAAGAAACGGGGCTGTCCTAAAAGTAGGCTGTCACCCTGAGCGAAGCGAAGGGTCTATTCATTACATAAAAGGGATGTTTCGCTACGCTCAACATGACAAAATCGACTTTTAGGACAGCCCCCCTTTTAAATAAATAGTTCAGTTGTGATTAAGTTTTATTCTGCACGATTATTTATTTCAATGAAATCTGCGGATCAATGTTTCGCCAGCAGCGCCTCCAGCACCTTTTTTGATTTCTCCTCCACCACGGCATGCTGGGATTGCCCGTGAGAATCCATAGTGACCACAGCGGGAAAATCCTTCACCTGGATGACCCACATAGCTTCAGGCACGCCGAATTCCAATTTATACACACCCAGCACCTTAACCACAGTTTGGGCGATCAATGAAGCCGCTCCTCCAATAGCGTGCAGGTAAAAACCCGGTGCTTCCTGGCAGGCTTGCAGGGTTTTGGTGCCCATACCGCCTTTGCCAATGACTCCTTTGACGTGGAAATGGCGCATTACATCACCCTGATAGGGTTCTTCGCGGATGCTGGTAGTGGGTCCGGCAGCTACGAAGCGGTATTCTTTGGTATCCAAACCAGCGACCACCGGACCGCAATGGTAAATTAAACCGCCATTTAAAAGAGGTTTAATGGCTTCATAGGCTTCCAGGTCATCGCCTTCGGGTTGGCGGTTTTTTTTAATGAAGGTATCGATCATCCATTTATGAGCCGCGTCTCGCCCGGTGAGCATGACGCCGGTAATGGCAACCGGTTCGCCGACGTGCAGGCTGCGAATAGTTTCATCACTGATGGGAGTGGTCAATTCATGCATGGAAAGCCTCCTATTCGTATTTCACTGTGCCGTCTCGGAAGACGGTCATTTTTCGCCGGCGGTATGCCCAGCACATATAGGAAATGGTGACGAAGAAGCTGGCAGGAAGGCGGTTTAACGCTGTGATCCTAGTTCCCATCACGGTTGTTTCACCGCCGAAACCCATCGGACCAATACCAAGTTGATTGGCTTCTTCGGTAAGGCGGGTTTCCAGGGCGCCTAATTCTGGGTTGGAATTGGGTTCGTCCATTTTACGGAACAGGGCTTCTTTGGAAGCATAATAGGATGAGCCGCGGTCGCCGCCAATGGCAACGCCCAGAATACCCGGTGCACATCCTTGTCCCTGAGCTTTATGGACAGCATCCAGCACGACTTTACGTACACCAGCCAGGTCGCGCCCAGCACCTAGCTGGGAATTAGGCAGGGAATATTGGATGCCGACATTCTCACACCCGCCGCCCTTGAGCATTAACTCGATGGTTAGAGTATTTCCATCCACTTCCTCGAAATGGACGGTAGGGAAGTAGCTGCCGCCCAGGTTATTCCCACTGTTTTTACCAGTGAGTGAATCGACTGAGTTGGGACGCAGGTACGATTTCTTGGTGGCTTCCACCACAGCAGCTTCGATTTGCGAACGAAGCTGACGGGTGCTCCATCCGGCAGGGTAATACACATAGAAGATTGGTGTGCCGGTATCCTGGCAGATGGGGGTCGAATTGGCACGGGACAGCTCCACGTTTTTAATTATCGTCTCCAATGCCCCTCGGGCGGCGGAGCCTGGCTGCTCGTGGTCTAGCGCTTGATGAAGAGCCTTCTCCACATCGGGTGGCAAATCGGTAGAGGTCAAACGCACCAATTCCAATATCTGTTGAGTTAAATCTAGCATAGGTCCTCCAAAAGAAGCTATTAGCTATCCGCTGTCAGCTTTCAGTAAAAAAGAAGCTTTTCTGTAAGATTTGCGACTGTATATATATACGCTTATGTAAATAACTTGACAATTACATTTTGCTGACAACTGATGGTAGACAGCTGACAGCTTTCGTTAATCTTACCCCTTTTCCCTAAAAATCGCGAGTGACAAGCCGCAGGATTCTCGACGTAGTGCGTCACATTTGATAAAATGTTTTTATTGGGTAGGGTTTTATTACACTGATTTTCCCCGAATCGATCATCATGCCGTTATTGTGGCTATCTTTGGCTTTTATTTGTGGAATTGTATGTGCTGCTGTTTGGCAGATTTCTTCACTATCCTGGGTTTGTTTTGCAGCCACTGGTTTATTTATTCAATTGTTAGCTTGGATTATTCAAAGGCGACAACAGGTTTTCCCTCAAATTTCATCGCGGATTTACTGTAAACTGCCCGCTCGGCAGCTTAAGTTTTTTTCCTCAATCCATATCCCTGTTCCCTGGTTGATTTTGATGGTCTGTTTTGCATGCGGCGGATGGCGGTACAGGTCTGCTGAGCCAGGCTCAGCGCAGGAATTCATCGGATGGTGGAACAACCGTTATCGAGAGGTAGTGGTGGAAGGGATATTAATCAAGCCACCGGATCAATACGATACTTACCAGCGTTTGAGGTTACAGGTAAAACAAATCCGCGCTGCGGCAGAAGAAAATTTCTCGGATGTTTCTGGCAACATTCTAATCTATGTAGCCCGAAATGGTGAATGGCGCTATGGCGATCTCATTCGAGTGCAGGGTGCGCTTAAAACACCGCCCTCAGACAATGAATTCTCTTATGAGGCATATTTGCATAGGCAAGGTGTGTATAGTTTAATGCCTTATGCAGAGGCAACTCTAATCAGTAGAAATCATGGCAGTCCCATCATGGCTGCGATTTATGCTTTTAAATCACGAGCGTTAATGGTCATTTTTCGAATATTCCCCGACCCGGAAGCCTCATTATTAGCAGGAATTTTATTGGGGGTTGAAAGTAGTATTCCAGAAGACGTGTATCAGGCGTTCCGACAGACCGGTACAGCCCATATAATCGTTATTTCAGGTTTTAATATTACGATTCTAGCGGGGCTGTTCTCGATAATCTTCGGGAAACTTTTAGGGAGGTGGCGGGGAGCGTTGGTTTCAACTTTGGTGATTACGCTTTATACCATCCTGGTCGGGGCAGAGGCAGCGGTGGTGCGCGCAGCATTGATGGGCGGCTTGTCTTTATATGCCTGCCAGTTAGGCAGAAGACAAACGGGGATTAACACTTTGGCATTTGTGGCAGCAATCATGACGTTATTTTCTCCCTATGTTTTATGGGATGTAGGATTTCAACTTTCTTTTGCTGCCACGCTGGGCTTGGTACTTTATGCAGACCCGTTTACTGGCGTAATCACTCGACACCTGATGCGGATTTTACCGCAGCCTTGGGTTGAACGAGTAGCTGGTTGGATCGGTGAATACTTTTTATTTACAATTGCA
>JAAZNS010000405.1 GCA_012798185.1 Chloroflexota bacterium
AAGATAAGCACCGCTATACCAGCTATAAATTGAACGAGTTGCATAATTGATCACCTATAATCAATATTCTTCTTGTTGCGTATGAATTATATCTTGTCATTGTTAGAAATGGGTATGAGTTGTCCTAATTACGTATTTCTAACGTGGCAGCTCCTCCAGGTCCGGCTTCCAATACTAACAGGACACCTGGAATTTCCTTCAACTGATTAAGGATTGCCCCCGAATTCTCTGCCTCGCATAATACATGCACATTGGCGCCAGCATCCACCGTGTAGCAAACCGGAATCCCTGCCATTCGCCATTCGATTACCGATTTCATAATGGAAATTGTAGCCGGCTTCCAATACAACAATGGCGGATTGGAAGTCATCATCACCGCATGCATCATATTACTGTCCAGCTCGACTACTCTGGCGAGTAAGTCGAAATCACGCGACATGATCGCAAAACGGCATTCATCTAATCTTTGATCGGCGTTCATGATTCTGGCTTGCTGCAGAGGGCTGGATTGCGCCAATTCATGCCCCTGGCGTGAGCTGGTTTCTTTTTCTTCTGTATCAACAATGGCGATGCAATCGACCAGACACCAGTGTGAGGGAGAAGCAATCAAAAAGGCAAAAGAAGATTCGTGGTTATATCCAGCTTGCCATTCCACGAAACCGCCGGGAATCGAGCGGCAGGCTGAACCCGAGCCCAATCTGGCTAAGCGTGAAAGGTCAGCTTCGCTAAGCGATAATCCGCAGGCATCGGTCACTGCCAGGCTTAATGCTGCAAAAGCCGATGCGGATGAGGCGATTCCGGCATTGATGGGGAAATTACTGGCGCTCTCTATTTGAAAATAGCCGCTAATCTTATATATTTTTCGAAATCGATCAAGAAAATACTCGACCCTTTTTTGGGCGATTTCTGAGGCAGGTTGACCATCGATGAATAAATCGTCCCTGGTGATTTCTGAAGAGTAAGTGACAGTTGTGCGGGTAAATAATCCATCCAGGTTCATGGATATGGAACTGTTGACTGGGATGTGTAAGTCAACGTCTAAATCCCCCCAATACTTGATTAGAGCAATATTAGGATGGGCAATAGCCGTTGTTATTTTATTTATCATAACATTTATGACTCTTTTTGATTTAAAAGAGATTTAAGTTTATCATATAGATAATATGAATTAAGTGATACGAAAAAAAGACAATATTAATTTTTAGCAATAAATTGACTCCATAGCATTTCGGTGCTAATATTGCAGCACCCCCGGTTAACGCGCGCCGGGATTTTTAATCGCGTCTGTTACCATATCCCGTTCCAAGAAGGTGACTTATGCCTTACATCAGCCAGTTTATGGGTCGTCCAATTGTAGATCTTGATGGTGAGGTGATTGGTTCTTTATCTGAGGTTTTAGCCCATAAGGTAGGCGAAATTTCCCATCCAAAAATCGTGGCAATTGAAGCAAAAAAAGGCTCTCATACCATTATGATTCCGTTTAGCGATGTGGCAGCATTTGTTATTCCAGCAATTGCGTTGAATAAACGTAAGAAGCAAATCATTCCTTATGAACCAGGTGAACATGATCTATACCTGATTCGCGATGTTTTAGATAAACAAATTATTGATACCAACGGTGTGCGGGTTGTGAGGGTAAACGATTTGGAAATTACCCGCGTGGAAAACGAATTTTTTATCGCCAACGTGGATACCAGCAGCTCTGGATTATTGCGCCGCCTTGGATTAGACGCGATCAGTAAACGATTTAGCAATAAAGGAAAGCGCGGCGCTCAACCAGGTAATATTTCCTGGGATGATGTCGAATTATTATCGACCGATCAACCCATGCGGCTGAAGGTTCCCGGTGAAAAACTGGCTGAGTTGCATCCGGCAGATCTAGCAGAAATTCTGAGCGATCTTTCCCGCCAGGAAGGGCGCGATATTCTGGAATCATTAGATTTGGAGACACTAGCGGATACTTTGGAAGAGGTGGAACCCGAATTCCAAGTGAGCCTGCTTGAAGGAATGCCTGATGAACGGGTGGCTGATGTTTTGGAAGAAATGGAACCTGATGAAGCTGCCGATTTATTGGCAGAATTACCAAAAGACCGCAGCCAAGAATTGCTTGAGCTGATGGAGGATGAGGAAGCTCAGGATGTACGTAAATTACTGGCATACCCGGATAATACAGCTGGCGGTATTATGACGACTGAATATATTACCATTCCCCCTGATATCACTGCAGAACAAGCCATGGTGGTTATTCGCGAGCAGGGTGAGGAAGCGGAAGTCTATTATTATATATATGTGACTGACAGCGCCGGGCATTTATTAGGTGTATTATCTTTGCGGGAATTAGTCCTTGCGCAACCGAAAACCAAGATATCAGACATTATGGTCAAACGGTTGGTTACCGTACATTTAGAAGATACGCAAGATGATTGCGCTCAATCGGTAGCAAAATATGATCTTATCGCTATCCCAGTGGTGGATGATGATAATATTTTACATGGAATTGTGACAGCGGATGATGCCATCGATAAAATCATCCCAACTACCTGGAAAAAAAGATTGCCACGCTTATATCATTGAAATAGAATATGAACGCATTACGACTATTTTGGAAGCGATTAAAGCCATACAGGATTCGACTGGCGCTGATGCTGGCAGTAGTTGGACCAGGAATTATCACCGCTAATGTCGATAATGACGCTGGGGGCATAACCACCTATTCAGTTGCGGGGGGCGATTATGGCTACTCCCTCTTGTGGATGATGCCGTTTGTGTTACTGGCTTTAATCATTGTTCAAGAAATGTGCGCCCGGTTAGGCGTAGTTACCGGAAAGGGATTAGCGGATCTCATTCGGGAAAGCATGGGGGTGAGGCTTACAACCCTGATACTCAGCCTCCTGGTCTTTGTGAATTTAGCCAATACGGTCAGTGAATTTGCTGGAGTGGCTGCGAGCATGGAGATATTTGGCGTCAGTAAGTTCGTATCAGTGCCATTGGCAGCAATTGGCGTGTGGTTATTAGTCTATAAAGGGGATTATAAAACTACCGAACGAGTTTTTCTGATCGCCAGCAGTATATACCTGGCGTATATTGCCTCAGGTTATCTGGCTCATCCAGATTGGGGAGAGGTGGGCAAGGCATTTGTAACCCCCAATTTTAAATTGGAAGTGGGTTATGTTACTTTATTTGTCACGATTATTGGCACAACCATTGCTCCATGGATGCAGTTTTATCAACAGGCATCGCTTGTCGATAAAGGTATCAGAGTAGAAGATTATAAATATGAAATTGTAGATGTGGTGGTTGGTTCGATATTTGCTGTTATCGTCGCTGCATTTATTGTGATTGCATGCGGTGCAACCATTCATAAGCAAGGAATAATGGTCGAATCTGCCAAAGATGCTGCGATTGCATTAGGTCCTTTAGCTGGAAAGTATGCTCAAATTCTTTTTGCTCTTGGATTGTTGAATGCGTCGCTTTTTTCTGCAGCCATTTTACCGTTATCTACAGCTTATTCGGTATGTGAAGCATTTGGATGGGAATCCAGCCTAAGCAGTGAAGTGAAAGATGCGAAAGTATTTTTTACCATTTATACAGCTCTTATCGTATTGGGAGCATCGATCATCCTCTTACCGATAAAATCTTTGATCCAGGCAATGATGGCCAGTCAGACATTAAACGGGATATTACTGCCAGTTATTTTAATTACCATGCTTCATTTAATAAATAATCGGCAATTAATGGGAAAATATACCATGAGCCGCTGGTTGAACATTGTAGCCTGGATTACCGCGATTATCCTAATCATCTTAGCAGTAATTTTACTTATCCTTTCGATTTTTCCCGGATTATTCCGGTAATTCTTTTATTAGTGAAAGTATAGAAGAGTCAATTTAATGATGATAAAACTAATTTCAATCGATGTAGATGGGACACTGCTTGATAACCAAGGGAATCTTCCTCCCGGTAATATCGCCCCGATTAGAGCTGCAAAACAAAATGGCATCCATATCATCTTAAATACAGGAAAACCAGTATCTGCTATTATCGATCCATATCAAACGCTTGCTTTAGATGATCCGGTAATAACTTTAACTGGTGGATTGGTTTTAGAGAAACACGGAAATCACCAATGGAAACGGATGAGGGGAAGCCCAATTCCAGTAGCGTCATTTGATTTAATTTATCAGGCGATCAAAGATATTAAAATCACTACCCACTTCATGACAGAAAATCTTACTTATATCCATCATGTAAAAAATGATCCAATCTATTTGGAACAATTCGATGACGCTATGCGGAAGTTTTCATGTCTGGATTATATAGTAATGCCAACTTCTCCACTGAAATGCTGGCAAGATTTAGAAATGCCACCTTATAAGATCATGCTTTTCAGCGAAATCATTGATGAAGTCAAACAGGCATGGGATGCCTTGAATAATGTCAAGATTCCCGGTATTATCTCGGAATTTTCGTCTCCGCACACAGTGGATGTCCGCGCAGTTGATTCTGGGAAGAAGAATGCCATTGCTTTTCTTTGTGAAAAATACGGAATTAACCAATCGGAAGTCATGGCGCTGGGTGATCACGAATCTGATATGGAATTGATTCAATGGGCGGGAGTTGGTGCTTTCATGTCGAATGGGGATGCAGCCATGAAAGCCAAAGCTCCTTTATTGGCACCTAGCAACGACGTTTGTGGTGTTGCTGTCATGATCGAGAAATATGCGCTAAAATAACTATTGAATAATCAGGAATCAAGTTCAACGAAGGAGATGCGATGCAAAGTTTCCAGGCGGTAGTCATCAATGAGGTTGGATTGCATGCACGGCCAGCAGCGGTTTTTGTTCAAACGGCGGCAAAATTCAAGTCTTCCGTCAGGATTCGCAACCTTACCAATGGCAAAGATTTTGTAGATGCGAAAAGTATCCTGGGTGTTTTGATCTTGGGTGTTTCAAAAGATCATTTGGTGGAGGTGGAAGTTTCGGGAGAAGATGAAGTGGAAGCTGCGAAAACGCTAAAAGAGATTATTGACAGCAATTTTAAGGGGCTCTTATAAATATCGGGAGAGAAAATCGTGAACTACGCGGCAGGTGAACCGAATCAAGTGTTCAATGGAATAGCCGCTGCACCTGGCTTTGCCAGCGGAACATCACTGCTTTGGCACAAAGAATCGATAACATTTGAACGGATGACGGGGAGAAATCCGCAATATGAGCGTCAAAGGATTGATAAATCAATAAAACTAGCTCAAAAAGAACTGATCGCATTACGCGACCAAATGATAAATGAAAAGCACGAAGCTGAAGCAGTAGTTTTTGATGCACATATTCTGATGTTGGAAGATCCTTCGTTGTTGCAATATATCGATGGATTACTGGAAAAAACGGTCAATGCAGAGGCAGCCTGGATGGATGGTATTCATTTCTTTTCCGAACAGCTGGCAAGTATTCCCGATGCGACCTTACAAGCCAGAGCGGCAGATCTTAAAGATTCCGGTTTGCGAGTGCTGCGCCATTTATTAGGAAGAAATGAAGGAAATCAATTCGTCATTCCCCATCCTTCAGTTTTAATTGCCCGCGATCTGGCGCCTTCAGAAACAGCCGGCATGGATAAAAGTAAAGTATTAGCCTTCTGCACCGCAGAAGGCGGACCCACTTCTCATACTGCGATATTAGCCAAAGCATACGGCATTCCCGCAGTGGTTGGTTTAGGCGATGATATTCTCAATATCCCTAATGGGACAATGCTGCTGGTGGATGGGAAAAATGGGAAGGTGATCGTAAATCCTGATTAAGAAACAATCAGTTCATTTCTTTTACGCAAACGCCAGGAATGTGAAAAGGAAGAGATCGAGTACAAAATGGCACATGAACCAGCAACCACCGCTGATGGCTATACTGTTGAGGTGGTAGCGAATGTGGGGAATCCTGAGGAAGCAGAAAAAGCATTATGTTATGGCGGAGAGGGGGTTGGGTTATTCCGCACCGAATTCATTTTCCTCGACCGTCAAACCGAACCATCTGAAGAAGAACAATATGCAGCTTATCGGAATTTATTGGAAATTATGGAAAATCGCCCTGTAGTGGTCAGAACGCTCGATATAGGCGGTGATAAGGACATTCCTTACCTGGATTTAGAAAAAGAGGAAAATCCTTTTCTGGGCTGGCGGGCAGTTCGCATGTGTCTGGACCGTCCGGAATTTTTCAAAAAACAGTTAAGAGCCTTATGGCGGGCTGGTTTGGGTCATGACCTCAGAATTATGTTTCCTATGATCGCTACACTGGATGAGGTTCACAAAGCAAAATCGATCTTGATGGAAGCGCGGGATGAGGTTATACAAGCCGGCTATACTGTTGTCGATAAAATTCAGGTGGGGATCATGGTAGAAGTTCCATCTGTCGTGGTATTGGCAGAGCAGTTCGCTCGTTATGTAGATTTTTTCAGTATTGGGACGAATGATTTAACCCAATATACTTTGGCTGCCGAACGCACTAATCCAAAAGTAGCTCATTTAGGCGATGCCTGCCACCCTTCTGTACTGCGGCAAATTAAGACGGTCATCGAAGCAGGGCACGCTGCCGGATTATGGGTAGGGGTTTGCGGCGAGTTGGCAGGAGATCCAGAGGCTATTCCTGTTTTATTAGGTTTGGGATTAGATGAATTCAGCATGGCGCCGCGAGCCATCCCCCATGCTAAAGCCATTATCCGGCGATGGACAAAGAAACAAGCTGCTGATTTGGCAAAACAAGTACTTACACTAGAATCTGCAGAACAAGTCCGCCTGGCTGTGCGTAATTATCATATTTAGTTAAAAACATCAGAATAAAAAATTTAAGAAATAAACTTCTTGACATATGCAATTAATGTGGGGTAAAATCCAGCCCAATTAGAGAATAACCTTAATGAACACGCAAACCCGCTTCTTTTTTACCCGCTATTATTATTACGGCATCCAAAATCCGGACGCCGTTGGCGGTGCTTAAAGCGGGCTAAGAGAACCTTATCGAAACCCAGAACGCGAGACCAACGGTCTCGCGTTTTTTTGTTAGAGGAGGCATTATGGCTGTCAGGGGTGTCCGTGGGGCAACAACAGTATTGGAAGACCGCGCAGATTTAATCCTGGAAGCAACAAAAGAATTGCTATCTGAGATTTTAAAGAAAAACTCGGCTATGCAGCCTAAGGATATCGGCAGTGTGATTTTCTCCATGACCGTTGATCTAAAATCCGTGTTTCCGGCTCAAGCTGCCCGGCAAATTGGGTGGGAGGATGTGCCATTATTTTGTGCTCAAGAGATTCCTGTGCCAAAATCATTGGCCAGGTGTATCCGGGTTTTAATCCATTGGAATACCAGAATATCGCAAAAAAATATCAAGCATGTATATTTACGCGAGGCGGTTCGACTAAGACCAGATATCGCGGAATAAGGATAGGAGGAGCATTATGTTAATCATTATGAAAACCGACGCTACTGAGAAGCAAATTCAACATATTGTTCAAAGGGTCGAAGCGATGGGATTACGTGCACATCTTTCAAAAGGTGAAGAGCGCACCATTATTGGTGCTATCGGAGATGGCAGACCGATAATCAAGGATCAGTTTTTATATTTACCCGGTGTAGATCGGATCATGCCAATCACCCGGCCTTTTAAACTAGCTTCTCGGGAATTCAGCCCACAGGATTCGGTATTCTCTCTGGATGGTGTAGAAATTGGAGGGGATGGGGTGGTGATCATTGCTGGGCCTTGTTCGGTAGAAAATCGCAGCCAGCTGATTGAAACCGCTCACGCGGTGAAAGAAGCGGGAGCGCATGCATTAAGAGGCGGTGCCTATAAACCGCGCACTTCTCCCTATTCTTTTCAAGGACTTGGTGAAGAAGGGCTGGAAATCCTGGCAGAAGCAAGATCAGAAACGGGATTACCGATTATTACAGAGGTAATGACTACTGAACAGATTCCTTTGATTTGTCAATATGCCGATGTGATGCAAATTGGCGCCCGAAATATGCAAAACTATTCCTTGCTGCATGCGGTTGGAGAGAGCCAGCATCCGGCTTTATTAAAAAGAGGGATGATGGCTACCATCGATGAATTGCTCATGTCGGCAGAATATATCCTCAGCCATGGCAACCGCAGGGTGATGTTATGTGAACGAGGTATCCGCACTTTTGAGAACACTACCCGCAACACAACGGATATAAACGCTATCCCGGTATTAAAAAGCATGACTCACCTGCCTGTTATTCTCGATCCCAGCCATGCTACCGGAAACTGGGAATATGTTACTGCTATTGCCCGCGCTGCGATTGCGGCTGGCGCAGATGGTTTGATTGTTGAAGTCCATCCCCATCCGGAATTGGCATTATCCGATGGAGGACAATCGCTGAAACCCGAACGTTTTGCAGAATTAGTAACTCAAGTCAAAGCAGTCGCCCAGGCTATTGGACGCTGTGTTGCACCCTCAAAAACCCATTTATTAGCAGGGTGCGTCGATGTCTGATCCTGACTTTTTTAGCTCCGCAAGCGTTGTAATATTTGGACTTGGGTTAATGGGGGGTTCGCTGGCAATGGGTTTGCGTGGCCGCTGTCGTTGGTTAGCAGCCGTGGAAAAGGATGAAGAAACACGGGCGCTAGCTAAAAAATTACATCTCATTGATGAGATCAGTGCTGATCCGTTGGATGTAGTCCCGAACGCTGATCTCATCGTTTTAGCGATTCCAGTTAAGTCGATCGTTTCAGTTATTCATAAATTACCGGATTGGCACTCAGGGTCACCGCTCGTACTAGATTTGGGATCGACCAAAGCGGAAATTTGTCGGGCTCTCTCTTCTTTGCCAGCTCGTTTCGATCCTCTGAGCGGTCATCCTATGTGCGGAAAAGAGACGCTGGGATTGAAAAATGCTGATAAAAAAATATTTTCCGGAGCGACCTTCGCCTTTACTCGGTTACCCCATTCGACTTGGAAATCGATTGCTATGGCAGAGCAATTAGTTCAACTCTTAGGTGCAAAACTTTTATGGATAGATGCAGAAACACATGACCGCTGGACTGCCTATACCAGCCATGGGCCGTATCTTGCTGCATCTGCTTTTGCTTTGACCATACCGGAAGAGGTGAAGCCTTTAGCGGGTCCGGGATTACGCAGTACTATCCGTCTGGCAGGGACACCCGCTTCGATGATGATGGACGTGCTGGCAACCAACCGTCAAAATATCCTTCAGGTGTTAAACGAGTTTCGGGCTGGTTTAGGTGAAATTATCGAGTTACTGCGTCAGGAGAAGGACCAAGAATTGGCTGATTTGCTATTGAATGCAGCCCAATCTCGAAATAAGCTCGTTCTAGAAATCATGCCAGGAGGCGAACCATGAAGCTGGAAATTATCCCTGGCAAATCATTGACTGGTCATGCAGAGATTCCTGGTGACAAATCCATTTCTCACCGTGCTGCATTGTTGGGCGCTTTGGCAGAAGGAAAAAGCCGGATAGAGCATTTTCTCAATGCTGGTGTTACCGAAGCGATGCTCTCTATCCTGAAACAATCTGGCGTTTCCTGGCAGCGAGCTGGGGAACGATTAGAAATTCTTGGAAGAGGATGGAGGGGATTACTTGCTTCGCCAAACGCTTTGGATTGTGGAAATTCAGGTACGACCATGCGCCTGCTGGCTGGAGCGCTTTCAGCAGCCAATATTCCAGCAGTATTGGATGGCTCAGCAGGATTACGCATACGTCCGATGAAACGGATAGTAGTTCCATTAAGCGAGATGGGAGTAGATATCGAAGCAGCAGATGGCTGTGCTCCACTTAAAATATCCTCTTCGAAATTGCCTTTGAAAGGGATATTCCATGAGATGCCGGTCGCCAGCGCACAGGTTAAATCGTGTTTGCTGCTGGCTGCTTTAGCCGCCGATACGCCCTGTACAATCATTGAACCCGGACCTTCACGAGATCATACTGAGCTCATGCTTAAGGGAATGGGTATTTCCATCGAAAAGTGGACAGAAGATTATCATGGTCAAATCCAATATTTTACGCGTCTTACCCCCAATTTTCGCCAGTCTTTGTCTCCATTAAATGTGCACATCCCAGGAGATTTTTCGGCTGCTGCATTTCTATTGGTTGCGGGAGCAGTCACGCCCGGTTCTTGTATCACGATGAAAAGCGTGGGTTTAAATGCGACGCGTATAGGATTATTGGAAGTACTTCAGGAGATGGGCGCGGAGATTCAAATAACTAATGAAACCATTCAGGGGAATGAGTTGGCGGGTGATTTAATGGTTCGACATAGTGGATTACACGGCATCGATGTTTCCGGTTCCGCGGTAGTGCGGATGATTGATGAGTTTCCAGTATTCGCTGTTGCAGCAAGTTTTGCCAAAGGAAAGACTGTGGTGCACGATGCCGATGAATTACGCCATAAAGAATCTGACCGAATTACCTCCTTGGGGCGGGAATTGATAAAGTTAGGAGTAGATTTTACAGAAACAGCCGATGGTTTTATTATTCGCGGCAATCAGGTTTTAGGCGGCGCACAGGTAGATGCACATGGCGATCATCGTATTGCTATGGCGCTAACTGTAGCAGGTTTGGCAAGTTTGCAACCGGTGACAGTATCTGGAGCGGAATATATAAACG
>JAAZNS010000406.1 GCA_012798185.1 Chloroflexota bacterium
AAGCCAGGCAGAGCTGGGAGGATAGGTGGGGGTGGGGTAAAGCAAAGTGTTAAGTTTAATGAATATTTTGTAATTCACACCGCAGACCACCCCCTCTTGCATCTCCCCCATTTTCGAAAAACAGAAAATGGAGGAGAAAAACCAAGGTTATTGTCTAAGTTTTTAAGCGGCTTTAAGATGAGATCAGCATGTCGCACAATCCAGTGGATGGATTGTGCTGACTGTTTACCGGACGATCGGAAACAAGTTGGATCATACCTGTCCTCTAGCCAGGGGAAGACATAGAGTTGCAAGGTCTTGAATAGAGTGGATCTAGATATAATAAATTAAAGTTTCTTAAATCAGTATAACCTTGAAAATGTTAATGAATTGGAGGTGAGTTGAATCGGTATATTAAAGAATATAAATGGTCGAATATCTTTGCCATGTTACGTAATTTAAGATCTGAACCCCGGATCTGCTCAGATAATTTCAGCCGTCGTCTGGTAGTGATAACAGGTGCTACTTCTGGGATTGGTTATGCTACCGCGAAAAAATATGCCTCTCACGGAGCAGACCTTTTATTAATTAATCGAAATGAGCAAAAAACGAGAATGCTTTGTGAAGCTCTGAAGTACGAGTACAGCGTGAATTGCAGCTATATCCTGGCTGACTTTACGCGGTTGTCGGATATTCATTTGGCGGCAGCAAAATTATCAAACCTGGACAGGAGCATTGATGTTCTGATCCACAATGCGGGTATTTACAACACTACCAGGATTCTTACTGCAGACAACCTGGAGGCAGTTTTTCAAACCAATTACCTGAGCACATTCATTTTGAATTATTACCTTAAAGAGAAATTTAGGAACCAGGCAAGTGGGCGGATCTTATTTGTCAATTCTGAAGCCTATCGGTTCGCTGCATTCGGTCTACATTTGGATGATCTCTCATGGAATAGATATCGCTATTCAGGGTTTAAAGGTTATGGATCGGCCAAACTGGCACAATTACTTTCTTTGCTAAAATTTAATGAGTTCTTTAGAGGAAGTGGGGTCACGATAAATGCCATGCATCCCGGCAACGTGAAAACCAACAGTGGACAAAACAACGGAATAATTTATCGATATTTTAAAAAACTGCTCTTGGATCACAATTCGCAGCCAGTGGATTTTGCCGCTGAAGCACTTTATTACCTGGGTGTTTCCACCGAAGTAGCAATGATTTCTGGTAAGTTTTACAACCAAACAACCGAAGAGGAACCCGCGCCTCCGGCGCTGGATATGACGGCCGCTGAAAAATTATGGGAGATTAGTTTAGAATTAGGCGGATTTCATGAGAAAAAATGATGAGAAGATCGTTATTGTAGGTGCTGGGGTGGCAGGGCTGACTGCGGCGGCATACTTGGCAAAAGCCGGGTACAATGTGCTGCTTCTGGAGAAGAACGACCGAAGCGGGGGCTTGCTGAGTACACTGAGCAATGATGGTTTCCATTTTGATACTGGCCCAAGGGCATTGGTGAATTCGGGTATCGTGAAACCGATCTTAAAAGAATTGGGGATCGGGTGGGAGTTTTTTGAAAATAAAATTTCGATTGGCATTGAAGACCAGCTTTTCCGGGTAAGCTCGATGAATGACTTGGGAGAATACCAGCGCATTTTGATTAGCCTTTATCCGAATGATAGGGAAGACATCAAGAAAATCCTCAAAGCTGTGAATGAATTATCTGAGTACACCAGGGTCATATATGAGTTTGACAACCCTTATTTTG
>JAAZNS010000407.1 GCA_012798185.1 Chloroflexota bacterium
ACTCTCCGATTCGACCTGGAAGTTTTGCTGAATGTGCGCTTTTGCAAGGCGGGGTTGTTCCCGATCTAATAGCCGGGAAAGCAACTGCCCCATGTCCAGGGTTTCCATATCATATTCATATGGGCGGGAATAGGATAACACAGTGCGCATCAATTCTGCCAAACGTTCGCAGTCTTGCTGCATGCGATTGATCAATTCGGCATTCGGATCGTTTTCTTTTTGGTTATATGCCATTAATTGAAGACCGGTGCTGATGCTATTAATAGGGTTGCGCACCTCATGGGCGAAAACTGCGGTAATTTCTCCTAATGCAGCTCGTTTTTCCAATGCTTGAGTATGAGATAGTAATTGTTCCTGCTTTGTCATATCCTGTATCAGGATGATAATGTTTTCGACTTTTTCATCAACGATTACAGGGAAAGTGCTAATGCGGGCAGGAAAACCAGCTCCGGAACGATAATAAAATCTAAGGTCTTCAAGGTTTAAGGAAGGTACACCTTGAAGTGCCAGATTGAACGCCTGGGATAAGTCATCTCTGCCGATTAGAATTTGATCGAGGGGTTTGGCTTGGGCTTCTGCCTGCGTATAGCCAAGTATATTTTCCGCCGCTGGGTTGATGGATTTGATGATTAATTCTGGGGTAACGATAATGATTCCATCTTGTATTGAATTGATCACAGTTGTTTGAATGATTTCAGAGAGAAGCTGGTTTTCTAAGGCTGTTTCGAGGTTGGTTGTATGGCTAAAGTATTGGATAATGGCATTGATTGCATCACTAAATAATTGAAGATAGGGAAGGCTGGATTCAGTAATCAATGAGTTATTACTGCCAACAATTAATAAACCAATCAATGCATGGGGTTGACCGATTGGGATAGTGGCTAGTGACGAAAAACCAGCATTCCGCGCTGCCAGGTGCACTGATGCTAATGGGCGTTTCCCAGGTACCCAATGCGATGGTGAACGCAGGTAAGCCAGATCCTGTGCAGGTAATTTTTCGGGTAAAATTTCTTGAGTTCCAATATGAGCAATGCGGAATAACTCTAAGTCTTTCCCATTTGCTTGATATATGGAGAGGAATACCGCTCCTGATACTGCCTGAGCCGCTGTTAGAATAGTGTGTAATGCATCTTCCAGGCAAGTTTGTTGCAAAGCCAGGCTTATTTGTTTCACTCCCTCGATTAACCGATTTGACGATTGTTGTTCTAATTCCCTTTGGTAAAGTACATTGCTTGGTATGATCTGAATCAGCGCCCATTTACCAGACGAGGAAATATGGATTAACTTCGCTTGTACCTCACAAGGAGGTTTGTTACGTGGCGATAATGTAAAACGAGCTGTCTCAGCTTCACTGCTGGGTTCGGTTTTAAATGCTGTTTCCCCCCAATCTGAAAATAGGAAGTTGAGCTTTAATTTTTGAAGTTCATTCCTGGTGTAAGAAACCAGCTCCATTGCTTTTGCATTCGCAGTTAGAATATTCCAATTCGAAAAATCTACCAACAGGGTAGCATCGGGATAAAGCTCAAGCATCCCTTCGATTTCAGGTATGCCAGGTTTGAAGCGCCGCTGAGTAAAATTTTCCAAAAATTGTCGATTTACCATGAAAAAATAACCAGTTATCTCTGACAGGTGACTTTTCCATTCTGTGAATATCGAAATGAAAAAACATCACCGATTTTATGCGGTGTATCATTTTGGCTTAACTTTACCAGATTGTTGAAGAATTAACCGCTCCATTCCAAAAATTATTGTCATGGAACTGTTATATTCCAGTACTTATATTTTATCTGATATTTTGTTTATTTTTGGAACGAAGATGGGCTGGAAGTATGCCTTCCATGGCTCGATATTTCGCTACCGTGCGTCTTGCAACCTGATACCCCTGTTTATCGAGGATTTTCGCGATTTGAATATCTGTGAGAGGTTTTGATTCTTTAGCGATGATTTCCAGCAGTGCAGTACGGATATGTAAACTCCGGTCGAAGAATTTTGATAATGGTACCATTCTGCCGGTCGGCAGCTGTACGGCTTTACTTGCTACTGCCCGGGATATGGTGGATTCGTGTACGCCAAGCTCTTCTGCTAAACTGGCACGGGTAATAGGCGCTAACTCAGAATCGCCTTCCAGGATGAACTGCCGCTGAATGACAGCTAACCTTTGCATTAATCTGACCAGGGTGTTGTTGCGTTGTTGCAGACATTTTACCAGCAGCGAGGCACGATCGAGATCCTCTTGCCACTGCTCTGCTTTTTCCTGGGGAGCATCATGAATTGCCTCCCGAAAGAGAGGATTGATTCTTAACCTGCCTGCCAGAGGCGAAATCACTTCCACCATAAGATGCGTAACCTCTGACTCACCCTGGGAAGTGATTACAATATCCGGATGATAATAAACATCGGGATTTGCTGAAGAGCCCTGACGTACATCACCCCAGTGGGCGCGTGCTGGATATGGATTTAAATTATCACTAATGAAATTCGCAATTTCTTTAACATTGGATAACGGTAAATGAAGCTTGTGACCTAGTTCTGAATATTGCCGGCGACTGAGAAGGTCCATTCCTTCCTGTATTGCTTTAGCAGTGAAGGGAGGTATGGTGGTGGTTTCTGCCAGGATTTCCAATTGCACCAGTAACGCCTCTTGTGGTGTTTGAGATCCTACTCCCAGTGGATCACTATGCTGAATGAGATGGATAACATCCTCGATGCGAGAAATGGGTACATGGTGATAATGGGCAATTTCTGCAAGCGGAGTACGCAGCAAGCCGTCGTCGTCCAGACTGGTTAGGATGTGGGCAGCTATGAAATGGTCATCTGGGTCAAGATCGGGGGCAATTTGCCGGAGGACATAAGTGGGTAAATCTTCAGAATCGGGTGTCAGTCCTTCTTCCGAGATTTCCGATTCTGAGGAAGTATATTTTGAAGGTAAAAAATCTTCCCGTGATGAAACATACACAATTGGTTCATTCGGATTAGAATTTGAAGGGCGGGTACAAATTGGACATGGATTCGAATCTGCCAGGGGGCGGCGGCAATGGGGACAAACGCGTTCGGCGGTTAATTCTAAGGCAGGATTAGATGCCAGTTCTGTTTCGATTTTTTGGTATAATTCGAACGAGGTCAAACCTAGCAAGGTCATGGTTTGCGCCAGGTGGGCAGTTGTCAAAGGTCTTATTGTTGTCGATTGTGTTTGTAATAACATTTTCAGCCCTCAGATACAATTGTATTATACTTTGTTGCAAGATTTGTGCCAAATTTATTATTGATTTTGAATAAGATTTCATTTAAGGAGGGCATCTTTTTTGTGATAAAATGAACAAAGATGTTCCTGGGAATAAGATATTTTAAAAATCTAATATATTAAAAGAGGTTAGCACAATGTTTCGATCTTTGTTACTCTATCTTTCTAAAGCCAATTGGGCTAAACAATTGGTGACCCGCTGGAAATTCGCTTGGCGGACAGCTTCCAGGTTTGTCGCAGGCGAAAAACTAGAAGACGCAATCAATGCAATCAAAGAGTTAAACAAAAAAGGGATCAATGCA
>JAAZNS010000408.1 GCA_012798185.1 Chloroflexota bacterium
AGAATATCTATATGAAATTATTTTAGCCGATGATTGTTTACATGTCAAGAAGGTCATTACAACCGAAGGGCTATGAACGGCACCAACATCTCATCGGGGCTCATTCCGCCATGTCGACCCACCATCGAGTTTTCACTTTCTGCCCACCATAGGTAGGAATCATTGTTGGCAACCACCATAAATTCACCCGTCCGGTCACTCAACAAGGGGTGATGAATCCCTGGTCCAAGCAGCCCGGCTTTTACTGCATGGCGGCTATTTATAATCGTGAAATTTTCACCCCAAGTGTTTTTGATATATGCTTTTACGTTTTCTGCCTGACCAGGGCGAACATATAAATACGCCAAACGGTGTTCTCCGGTCGGCATGATATGCAAACGCTGAATTAATGATGGATGGTGTCTCAATTCGAATTGTGGGTTTTTATTCGTAACAATCTCACCATGATCGGCGGTCAAGATTACCAGGGTGTCATTTTTTTGTTTTCGTTTCATGGGTAAAAGAAATGATTGCTGAAAGGTGTACGTAAAATTCAACAATTCGGCAAATACCCGCTTATCGTTCGGACCATAGTGATGCGAGAAAAAATCAATTTCACCCCAATATACCCAATTATACATACGCTCATTGGGTTTGCTTTCAATTAACTGAAGCAGATTTATCCATAAATCTGTGGCGGTATTGAATGTGTGCATCTGGGTGTCTTTTAACAGCATTTTGGATAACTCGGAACGACTGATGCTGAAATGTTGGAAGGCATGGGAATTTACACCATTTTGAGACAGATGGGTTCCAAGCTTTGGAAACGGGATAAACTCATCAGCTCTGAAACCTGCTTTTACCAGGCTGCCATAATCATTTTTATAAGACATTGGCGCATGAATAACGGTGTTTATTACAATACCGTATTCTTTCAACCACATTTCATACCCTACAACGCCATGTTCAGCGGGACTGCGCCCCGTCCACAAGCTGGTTAAAGCCGACGAGGTTGTGCTGGGCACGATCGATGTTAAGGGAAGCAGGATTCCCTCTTCCAACCATTCTGTCCAAACAGGCAGCTGGTCGGTTTTTATCCATTGACGCAGTCTCAGCAGTGATAAGCCGTCGATCAACACACAAATTACCCGCCTGATATCTTTAACCTGGATGAGCTGGTCTATCTGTTTCAGTAGGTCTTCATGGAAATGCGGTGCTCCCAATCCTGGAACCCCGAATTCCCGGCATATTGTCGATGGAATGTTCAAGATGGACATGCCGGTATAGCCTGGGCAAATAAGATCATTTCCCAGAGATAACCCTGGGAGATGATTTTGTTGGATTTCGGGTAAAAATCGAGAGGTAAGATCAGACAACTTTTTCCCGCATGTATGAGCTAAGGTAATCCATGAGTGCAACCACGATGGCGATCGCCAGCATTTGAGCGCTGGCAGCGCGGTAGTTCATCAGGTTGATGTTTTGATAAAGTAAAAATCCAATACCGCCGCCGCCGGCAAAACCAATAATGGTGGACATGCGGACATTAATATCCCACCGGTACATGGTGAATGAAATATAAGGGGGGATAATTTGCGGGATAACCGAATAGATGATCATTTGTAAACGCGTAGCGCCAGTTGATCTAACCGCTTCCAAAGGACCTGGCAGGATACTTTCCACCTGTTCCGAATATAGTTTTGCAAGAGCAGCTACCGTGTGCAGGGAAAGCGCCATTACACCTGCAAAGGGACCAATCCCCACCCAGACCACAAAAATAATTACCCAGATTAAAGCTTCGATTGCTCGCGTAGCATTGAGGAGAGTACGGGTTATATAGTAAATTGCCATACCGGTAGGGATGGCGTCTTGTTTACGTGACCACATGGCTAACGCCACACCGCAAAGCGCACCAATCAACCCGGGAATGGTATAAATTTTAAATGGATCATTGATCTGGTAGAACCAATTAATTAAAAAGCTGATTGTTATGAAAACAGTAGCGCCAGCTAATCCACCTAAAATGAAATTGGCAATCAGGTGCAGGGAAGGATTAATCCGTAAATATAATAATTTTCCAGCTTTCCCAAACATATTACTCACGAGAGCGCCAACAGCTATCCCTACGGCAAGAGGCATTATTGTTTTAATGATCTCGCCCATGTTGGATAGGAAAGTGCCCAGAAATCCAAATACACCCAACGGTGAGATAATACTTACTCCCGCTTTCATGGTCAATTTAGCTGCCACGATGGCAATCATAATTGCCATAATCCCGCTGATTCCCAGGGTAATTAGCCGGACAACTCGCAGGGTGAATTTGGGACGCTGAGTTTCCTCTTGAGGTAACGCCCAGCGGACTATAAACCAAATTACGGCACATAAAACAATGATTAATAATAGCGCTAACCAGGAATTATTCAGTAATATATCGCTTTGATTATTTACCCACCTCGTTACGATGACACCAATTGCAATGCCAACAGGCCAACCAAGAATGGAAAGGGAAAGGGCACTAATGGTACTGGTAACTTCTTTCATCAAGTTACGAGCTGCAAAAAAGCTAATTGGAACGGAAAAAATGACGCCCAAGGTAGTGGCTAAAAGGGCCAGAAAAACAGTTTCAACGATTTTCCCCCAGGTATCTTTAGCGGTTTGGGTTAATATTGGGCTTCCTGTTCGTTGAAGCGAGACGGCATGAATATATTGAACGGCTGTGTCAGGTCTAGGTGGCACTTTCACCATAACGCTGAAATAACCTTTCTCATCGGCGGTAAATGTCCCTAGATTGAGATTTACTTCACTGGGAGGAATGAAATAGAGCGAACCATCGGACTTGGGGGTGAAGTTATATCCCTCAATTTGAATTTGTTTACGGGGTTCTGAGCAGGCAGGGGTTAATACCAGATATGGTTTGCTTTTATCGATTTCAATGGATGGGATTTCACTTTCCGGGCAAGGCACATAAATGGATGTTTTGATTATGGTTTCTTCCTGCTTATATTCAATCAGGTCGGGTCTGGCGAGTGCCCGCAAAACACGCGTCAAGCTTTCCTGCCGCCTTTGTGAACTGATTTCTTTGAAGCTTACCTGGGTTACCTGAAAGCCATAAGCATAGACGATCAGGCAAAATAATACAATTAAGCCTAGGCGAAGGGATTTAAAAATTGAAGGTTTCTTATTCATATTATCCTGCTCTATCCAACCCGTTCAGCATCTTTACCATAAATTTCTTTAAAACGATTGTCATCGATTTCTTCGGGCAGCCCATCAAAAACCAGTTTCCCTTCATTTAAAGCAATTACTCGATGGGCATAACGGTGAACCAGGTCTAAAAAATGCAGGCTGCACAAAACGGTTACACCATCTTCTTTATTGATCAACTCTAAATATTGCATGATGCTGTGAGCTAGAACCGGGTCGAGGCTGGCAACAGGTTCATCTGCCAAGATCATTGCTGGATCCTGCATGAGGGCGCGGGCTATTCCTACCCGCTGCTGCTGACCGCCGCTCAATTCATCTGCTCTTTGATTAGCTTTTTCTGCAATTCCCACCCGTGCGAGTTGTTTCATCGCTTTTTCGACATCCTCTTTGGGAAAGCGGTTGATGATACTCCACGCCGGATTGACATATCCCAAGCGTCCTGCCAGGACATTGGTAAGTACGCTGGAACGGTGTACCAGGTTAAAATGCTGAAAGACCATGCCTATTTTTCGGCGAATGAGTCGCAATTCTTCTTCTGAGGCAGCTGTTACATCCACCTCATTCCAAAGAACTTTTCCTGAGGTGGGTTCGATGAGCCGGTTGATGCAGCGTAGTAATGTGGATTTCCCTGAACCACTTAAACCGATTACCGCTAAAAACTGTCCTCTGGGAACTTCAAAATTCACGTTATCCAGGGCGAGCACACCGCCCTCATATATCTTGGTCAGATTTTGAACTCTCAACATATGATTAGCCTGATTCCATAAATAGAAGCCCCGGACTATTATTGAATTTGTCCGGGGCTGTGAAATTAAAAATCAATTATTTTCCAAGACTTTCAAGCGTTACACCGGCAGCTTCAACCATCTTTCTTGTAAAATCGTATTCACTATCAGAGGCTTCTGTAATCCCGGTCCAGTTATAGAAATCCTGGCTTCCAATAGTCTCTGCCCAG
Source organism: Chloroflexota bacterium (assembly GCA_012798185.1). Classification (GTDB taxonomy): domain Bacteria; phylum Chloroflexota; class Anaerolineae; order Anaerolineales; family UBA4823; genus JAAZNS01. The sequence continues at coordinate 4,136 of JAAZNS010000408.1, forward strand.
CCATCTGTCTCAGCATAAGCGAGCAGGGCTTCAGAGATCTGGGCACGCAGTTCTTCAGGGAATTCAGGTCCAAAGGAAAGCGTATCATTGGGAATGCCTTGTGATACAAAGGCAATGCGGACTTTTTGGATCACATCGGGAGCTTCAGTTCGGATATTGGCACGGGCATCCAAAATTCGCCAATCGCCGCACATGAGCTTTTTCTCGTCTGCAGTGGGAGCACAGGAAGGAACTACTTCATCGGGAACATCGGGTGGATCGCCTTCTTTCCAGGCTGGTTCCCCTTCTGGTTTAAGGGGCGGTGTATAGAAAGAGGTGGAGAAGTCAACCTCGCCATTGTAAACCGCTTTGACTGATTGCGGGTGACCGCCGGTTTCGACCGACTCACCTGGTTTAACGCCGGCTTCATTCATCATCACTAGTGGCACCATATAACCAGAAGTCGATGCTGGTTCGGTGTAGCCCCATTTTTTACCTTCCAGATCCTGAATGGTTTTAATATCGCTATCGCGGGCAACCAGGAATTGCGCCCAATAAACAGCGCTTCCGTATCGAATGGCTTTGAATGCCACATCCACACCGCACAATTGGTTGGCGAAAACATAGCCCAAAGCGGGAATGAAACCCATTGTATCGGTGGGAGAAGCGCACATTTCTTCTATTGTAGCTGGATATGAGCTTGGTACACTAACAACGAATTCCAAGCCGGTGGCTTCTTTCAATGCAGCTGCCATTTTCTCGCCGCCAGCAACAATTGTTGCAGCTTCTACTGAAGGAACAAAGAGTACTTTAATGGGGTGCTCTGCTGAACCAATTGCCGGTTCAGGTGTGGCTGTTGGAGGTTCGGGAGTATCTGTGGGCGGTACGGGGGTAGGCTCAACAGGTGCTTCAGTCGTTACGGCAGTGGTTGTGGCTGCAGGTGCGCAGGCTGTTAAAACAAATACGGCAATCAACAAAACAGTCAATACGTGAAGGATTGAATTTTTATTCATATTGTTTCTTCTCCTCAGTTGATTAAAAATTAATTTAATGGGCAATCTCAATCGAAATCATTTCTAATTTTTAAATAGATCACCTCCATATATCGTTTTCTTATGGGCGATCGATAATATTTCTTATCGCTTGATTATTAATTTTGAAAATGCTTCATTTATGCGATTATAAATCACATTACCTGTACTCGATATGGGATTTCGTAACTATTTTAATGTATCAAATTTCTTTTATTTTTTTTCTCATATTTTTGTGAAGATAAGGCATCTCTTGCGGTAAGTGATGATAAACTATAGAAAAATTGTAACTGCCCAGGCAACATGACGGGGTAGTTGCGAATATTTCACTTAAATTCATCGAGGTATTTATGGATTTCGCCAAAAAACCTGGTACGGGTTATCAGCCATTCTTGAATATCACTGTATTTATCCTTTGCGGAATAATCTTGGCAGCATGTCAGGTGTTATCGAATATAAACCAGAGTGAGCAGGAGATAAAAATTACCTCTACGCTGCCGGGCAATAAACCCCAAGTGACGCCAAAAATCACGCATTCGATGACACCGTCACCAATCCCTACCAGCCAATTCCAAATCGAACCATCCGAATTAAATAATGTATCGCTGAATTTTTGGCACCCCTGGAATGGGGATAAAGAAGAAATCCTTAATCAATTAATCGATGAATTTAACAGCAGTAATGCGTGGAAAATTCAGGTAAACCCCATTTATCAAGGCGGATATGATGAGGTTGGAGAAAGAGTCTATAACGCCATAAACACCGGAGGATACCCGGAAATTGCGATCGGTTACCCATATCAAGCGGCAAAATGGCGCAGTGTGCGCAACATTATCCTTGACCTTGACGAGTATCGACGTGATCCGGAGTGGGGATTAACTTTCGAAGAAGAGAAAGCATTTTATCCCCTCTTTCAAAATCAGTGGGATGATCCCAGTAATTGGGGATTTCCGGCGCAAAGGACTGCGCAATTCCTTATTTATAATAAAAGCTGGGCTGAAGAATTGGGATTTTCTGCTGCCCCTTCAACACCTTCTGAATTTAAATCTCAGGCATGTGCTGCCCATAAATCATATTCAAAAGATGATAACCCTGATAACGACTCTTTTGGCGGTTTGATTATTTCTGCCAATTACCCAACAACCTTGGCGTGGATATTTGCCTTTGGGGGTGAAATTTTAAAACAGGATGGATCAGGGTATCAATTTAATACAACGCAAGTGAACGATGCATTTGAATTTCTCAGA
>JAAZNS010000041.1 GCA_012798185.1 Chloroflexota bacterium
AGTCGTAGGGTCCATTAAAATCCTATCCAGTGGTAACCCCATTTCACTTATTAAAATGTTTAACTGTTTTGCCAAATTTACATCCATTGCTGTTCTGGCTGAAATCAAATGTCCATTAGCCATTGCTGTAGCAACGATCGTACGATAATTTTTATCTTCGCATATACCTAATACCAGTCTTTCTCCTTTCGTAGCCTCTGAAATCGCAACCAGCAATTGATTGTCTGCTTCAGGTTGTCCAGGTCCAAAAACCATAAGAGGTATGCCGGTTGCCTTTAGAACTGCTTTTACCGTTCCAACGGCCATCTCCGGTGTTACTGGATTATTATTAGCATCTGTTAAACTCAATGATAGAGCAATTAAATCAGCACCGTTATTTTCTGCTGATTTAGCCCAGGCAGCAGGATCATCAATTACATCTTTCCATGCCTCTATCAATATTGGAGACCAATCATCTGGTCTTCGATCTCGGATTTCAATAGCCACAACCGGACGATTTTTCATTTCACCTTCAAAATGTAAAAAAGGCAACGTATTTTCTCCACCAACAGTAACTTTATTTTTTCTTGTCCCTCCTTCTTCCTCGGTAGCGCCAATGGTTATTGTGCGAACAGAACCAGTCCATTTTTCTTTTATTAATTCGATTGGCATATTCTCTCTCCTGATGCTGTAATTAACTTCGTTCGATTAATTTTTATCTATCCATTATTGATATGTAAAAATATATCCATAATGATCGGAAAAACCCCAATTTATTTTTTTTAAATGCCTATCGATAATATTGATTACGTCAGGCAATGACAGCAAACTTGATTTCTGAGAATTTAAAATATTGGATCCAAAGTTAATGCAGGATGGTTATGCTCCGCCATCCATGCTACCAACTCATCAACGGTAGTCACGTTCCTTTCATCTGCAATTTTTTCTATTAGATCCGGATCACCTTCTCTTATAGCAACTGCTTTTAATTCTTCTGACATCATATTTTTTAAAATGCTGCTCATCCAAACAACGCGTTTAAATCCGCCGTCAGCCGAAATAAATTTTGGGCTAAGTAAATAATATTTTCCAACTCCCATTACTCCTGGAGTTTGCAGCCCGCCGCCTGCTATTCCTGCTAAAGTACTAAAGGTCATTCCTGCAGGTGTCATGCTTGTGTCTTCCCGGCTTACAACCATCACGCCGTTTGCTTCAGGAATAAGCATCACGATACACTCAAAGCACCCACACGCCGTCATGGGATTTTCCATGATCGAATACATCGATACTTCTTGTACTACGCCGTGCGATCCGATTTTTGCGTAATCATTCGTTCCAATCCAATATCCTTTTATTGGGTCGATGCTTTTCCCAAGCTTTATAGGCTGATTTGGACCAGTCGGATTTATATTGAAGGATGCTTTGCAATCCAACCAATTGTACGCTCCGCAAAGTCCTAACCGTTCTGGGCTTACCACACAAACGTGGTTCGGAGCAAATGATTGGCATAATGTACAGGAATAGAATTCATCCACTTTATCGTCGGTTAAATCTGCAAGTCGCTTATTTCGATAATCATAAGCTTGCCGTGCTTTGGTCAGCCATTCATGATGCTTTTCTGGATCAGTATAAATTGTGATTTGAACCTTATCCACAATTGCACCAAAATCTGCATGATAGCGCGCGTGTAAAATTTTTCCAAAATGCTCAAGATTAAAGCCCTTATCTGCGGCATTATTAGATATGCGTATCCAGGCAATATCTCTCTGCCCAATATGTTGTATACCCGATGCGCCATTGATAAAATAATGAATTTGTCGTTCTAAAACTGGTTCGAAATCTTCCTGCATTTGTCTTCCGGCAACTTGAACAACAATGCCCATATCCATAGCACCTTGCGGTGCAACATTTTCGAAACCTGGACCAACGACTTCAACTTTACCATCTACGATTTCATCTAGCGAAGCCATAAATAAATATTCAAAGCATCGTGAATGTTTTCCCCCAAATTCAATTCTCATATCATTTTTCCGTACTACCTCTCCTTCGAAAGCTGAACCATATGGAACAGGAACCGGAACATCAGCTAATTTGACTTTTACACCCCTTACCTCAATGCATTTTTGAACAATCCGTTCTGCTCTTTCAAGGTCATCCTTCCCTTCGATTTCATTAAACGGCATACTTACTACATGTTCATATTTCGTGATGCCGGTG
>JAAZNS010000409.1 GCA_012798185.1 Chloroflexota bacterium
CGCGCCAGGCTGATGTTGTTCTCCAGAATGTCGTAATATTCTGCCGTTTTAGCTGCCAGGGCATAGGCGATTTCGTGCACGCCAAAACGGTTTCCACCCACCAATACGCGCACCGCTCCCTGCATGGCGTATTCGACCACCAGATCGCGCACCCGCAGCCCGGTAAAGTGCCGCGAACCGCACACCAGATAGAGCTGCCCCTGTGTAAGGTTGGCTGGCGAGAACATGACTTTAATGTAACCCGCCAATGGCGGCAATTCAATTACCGGGCTGATTAATCGGGGGAGGATTTTTCTAACCCAAGAGTTAACCAGAGACGAAAGCATTCAGCTGAGATCAGCACTTCTCCTTGAAATGTCTCATTATTTCGGGTATAATAATAATCTGTTTCTTTAGAGAATAATTATCGAAATGAATAATCCTGAACTACGCTACCAAGCCCTCCTTACCACGCTCCATGAAAGAGGCTCACGCCTCACCTCCCATCGTTTGGCGTTGATCCGATTGCTTTCCACCTCCGAAGGTCATCCTAATGCCATGCAGTTATACGAATCGCTGCGCCTCCAATTCCCTACCATCAGCCTGGCTACTATCTATAAGACCTTGGCGCTGCTAAAGGACGAAGGAGAAGTCCTGGAAATCGACTTACACAACGACAGTCATTACGATGGCAATAAGCCCTATCCGCACCCGCATTTGATTTGTACCCAATGTCATAAGATCTTTGATGGTGATGAAATTACAGCTATCCAAAAAATTAATCAGGAAATTGAAGATAGATACAATTTCCAGATTTCTCGTCACCAGCTGGTTTTTTACGGCATGTGCTGGGAATGCCGAGAAAAAACAGACAGGTAAATTTTTTTCGCTTTAAACGATAATCATTCTCTATAAAGAATTATAGTTATTTTATTAACCTAATGGATTCAGGAAAGGAAAAAGCTTATGAAAACAAAAAAAAAGCTAACCACCGCAGCAGGAGCGCCGGTACCCGATAATCAAAATATAATTACTGCCGGTAAACGTGGTCCACAATTGCTGCAAGATGTCTGGTACCTTGAAAAGCTGGCTCACTTTGACCGGGAAGTGATTCCCGAACGCCGTATGCATGCCAAAGGCTCAGGAGCATTTGGCGATTTTACCGTTACCCATGACATCACCAAATATACCAAAGCCAAGATCTTTTCAAAAATTGGAAAGAAAACTGAGTTATTTGTTCGATTTTCTACAGTTGCAGGTGAACGTGGTGCCGCAGATGCTGAGCGCGATATCCGCGGCTTCGCTGTAAAATTTTATACTGAGGAAGGCAATTGGGATTTGGTGGGAAACAATACACCGGTTTTTTTCCTGCGCGATCCGCTTAAATTTCCTGACCTGAACCATGCAGTTAAACGCGATCCTCACACCAACCTACGCAGCGCACGCAACAACTGGGATTTTTGGACTTCTCTGCCAGAAGCATTACACCAGGTAACCATCACCATGAGCGATCGGGGTATTCCAGCCAGCTACCGCCACATGCACGGATTTGGCAGCCATACATTCAGTATGATCAATGCTAAAGAAGTGCGCCACTGGGTGAAATTCCACTGGGTATGTCAACAAGGCATTAAGAACCTGACCGACGCTGAAGCTGAAGCGCTGATCGGAAAAGACCGCGAAAGCCACCAGCGCGATCTTTTTGACGCCATCGAGCGCAGCGAATTCCCGCACTGGAAACTTTTTATCCAGGTGATGACCGAGGCGCAGGCAAAGAAAATGCCCTATAATCCCTTCGATCTGACTAAGGTCTGGTACCATAAAGAATTCCCGTTGATCGAAGTGGGAGTGATGGAACTCAATCGCAATCCGGAGAACTATTTCGCTGATGTAGAACAATCAGCTTTCAATCCTGCCAATGTAGTTCCGGGAATCAGCTTTTCTCCCGACAAAATGCTGCAAGGACGCCTGTTTTCCTACGGCGATGCACAGCGTTACCGCTTGGGTGTTAACCACCATTCCATTCCGGTCAACGCGCCGCGCAACACCGTCCACAGTTTTCACCGCGACGGGCAAATGCGGGTGGATGGAAATTTTGGCGCCACACTAGGTTATGAACCCAATAGTTATGGCGAGTGGCAGGAACAGCCAGAATTTATAGACCCACCACTGGCGCTTGAAGGCGATGCAGATCATTGGAACTTCCGCGAAGATGATAATGATTACTATACCCAGCCCGGTTTGCTCTTCCACCTTATGAGCGCTACACAACAAAAAATACTTTTCGAAAACACCGCCCGGGCTATGGGTGATGCTCCTGAGATGGTAAAAATCCGACACATCGGTAATTGCCTGAAAGCCGACCCAGCTTATGGCAAAGGTGTAGCGGAAGCTTTAGGTATTACTACTAGTAAAGTCCCCAAATAAATTGGTTTATTTGAGAGAGGTTTTCCCTTGGAATGCGAAAACCTCTCTTTAATTCCTGACCAAGATTTGAAATTTATATTTATCCGATTGCTTCCCATCTTCTGCCGTTGCTCCATTTTCCACCCATGGAAAATCTCGTAATGCTAATAACGCAGGTTTAGTAAGGGTATAAGACGTTAAGGAATTATTATCGTCATGTTGGCTACCTTTATTTAAAAGATATAATCAATTATATTTATTTAATACTCTTCATTTCATCTGGAATGGCATGATAGGAGTAATTCCCCATGAGACCCAGAATTGTCATTTCAACCTTTACCCCTCAACCGGTTACTGAAGGCGCAGGGGTTAAACTCTTGCGATGTATGCCCACCC
>JAAZNS010000410.1 GCA_012798185.1 Chloroflexota bacterium
CCGCCATCGGCAGGGCGGTATTTAATATTGGCGCGGCGTGCTTGAAAATCGGTCACATTAGACAATGATGAAACCTCCAGCCATTCATTACAGCCCGGCGCCCATACCTCGATGTCGTAAGTGATGCTCGAACCAAATCCCAGATCGCCGGTGCAAAGCTGCACTACCCGGTAAGTCAATCCCAATTCGGCACAGGTTTGTTCGGCATCTTGTCTCATCTTCTCCAGCTCATCATTCGAGTTCTCTGGCTTGCAATATTTATACATTTCCACTTTATCAAATTGATGACCGCGTTTAATGCCGCGGACATCCCTCCCGGCGCTCATTTTTTCTCTGCGGAAGCAAGGGGTATAAGCTGCGTAATATAGGGGCAGATCGGCTTCATCGATGATATCGTTCATGTGAAGGCCGGTGAGAGGCACCTCGGCAGTAGGCACCATCCATAAATCTTCTTCATGATCTTTATACAGGTTATCTTGAAATTTGGGCAGCTGCCCGGCGCCATACAGGGTTTCACCCTTGACCATAAAAGGAGGATATTTTTCGGTATATCCCTGGCGGATGTGTAGATCAAGCATCCAGGAAATCAGAGCACGCTGCAACCGCGCGCCTGCGCCGCTCAATACGTAAAAGCGTGATCCGGTGATTTTGACCCCCTGTTCGAAATTGATAATCCCCAGGCGGGGTCCCAAGTCCCAATGAGGCAGAGGCTCGAAATTGAATTTTGGAATCTCGCCAACGGTACGTATTACGACATTATCATGCTCATCTTTCCCATACGGTACGCGTGAATCGGGAATATTTGGAATAGTCGCAAGTGTTTCATTGAGTTCGTTTTCCACAAAACGTAATTTTTCATCGAATTCGGTGATTTGGTCTCCAACTTTTTTCATGGCATCGATTTTTTCTTGACGAGCTTGCGGATCTTTCATTCTGCCAATTTCTTTGGAGACAGCATTACGTTCTGCTTTGAGGGATTCCACCTTTTGAATAATATTCCGCCGCTTTTCATCCAGATTCAAAATGCGTTCAACGGGCGTCGTTTCCATCTGCCGGTCGGATAACGATTTTTTTATTAACTCTGGCTGTTCACGAATAATATTGAGATCGATCATTATTGCACCTCCGTTATATTAAGGTCAAACGCCCCTCATTCCCGCAGGACGAGGGGGCGCTCGTGGTGCCACCTGCATTTATCACTCGCATGACGAATGATCTCAATGATGCGATAACGGGCATTCCCGATCTCCCTTACGACGCCTGCAAAAATGCTGGCGTCCCTGCAGGAGCAACCAGGGATTCTTCAAAAAAAACCCCTGGCGGAGGGGATTTCTTCACCTGCTTTATCACCTTGCACCATCCGGCGATTCTCTGAAAAGATCGGTGAGTACACTTATCTCCGCGCAAGTTTATTATACAATCCGATTGCTGCGATTATACCCAAGGATATTTCGCTGTCAAGCCTCTGCATCCTGCTCACGCAAATGCGGGAATAAGATTACCTCCCGGATATTCGGGCAGTTGGTGAACAGCATGGTTAGGCGGTCGATGCCCATGCCAAAACCGCCGTTAGGGGGCATGCCGTAACGCATGGCGCGCAAGTAATCCTCATCCATGGGATGACGCTCTTCATCATCGGCATCGTAATCACGACCCATTTCGAGAAAACGCGCTTCTTGGTCTTGGGGGTCATTTAATTCGGTGAACGCATTGCACATTTCCATGCCGGCAATATAGCCCTCGAAGCGCTCAACGATGGATGGGTTTTCCGGTTTGCTTTTCGCCAGGGGAGAAATATCGCGGGGGTAATTATAAACAAAGGTCGGCTGGATCAACGTAGGACACAGGTAATCGCCCAGTAATCCATCAATCAATTTGCCGCGCGTTGCCTGAGGTTCGACCTGTATTCCTTTGGCTTGCATCGCAGCGGCAAGGCTTTCAGCAGTAGGGCAGGCGTTGATATCTATGCCTGTGACATCCAGGATGCCCTGGTGCAGTTCCAAACGCCGCCAGGGAGGTTGCAGGTTAAGCTCGTGATTTTGATATGTGATTGTGCGTTTTCCAAGAACCTGATCGGCGGTATACACAACCATATCTTCGGTGAAGGTCATCACCTTTTCGTAATCTGCATAAGCCATATAGAATTCCAGCTGGGTAAATTCTGGATTATGAGTGCGGTCGACCCCTTCATTACGAAAATCGCGCCCGATTTCATACACTCTTTCGATATTGCCGACTAAAAGACGTTTGAGATAGAGTTCAAAAGAGATGCGTAAGAACAGGTTTTGTTTGAGCTGGTTATGGTAGGTAGTAAATGGGCGCGCTGCCGCTCCACCGTAAATCGGCTGTAAAATTGGCGTTTCCACTTCCAGGAATCCGTTTCTATCTAAAAATTCCCGCAGGGCGCGTACCACTGCAGCTCTTGTACGGAATATCTGCCGTACTTGGGGATTGATTGCCAGATCGGCATAGCGCTGACGATAGCGCATTTCCGGATCGCTCAGGGATGTGTGGCGAACAATCTTACCGTCCACTTCTTCTTCTTTGTCAGCTGGCAGAGGCGTGATTGCTTTTGCCAACAGGCGATAGGCGCTGACTCTTAAGGTCAATTCTCCGGTTTTAGTTCGAAATAATTCGCCATTTGCCTGGATAAAATCACCCAGGTCGAATTCCTTGTTGAAAAAAGCCAGAGCTTCTTCACCAATATCATTGGCTCTAAAAAACAATTGAATTTTTCCATCGCCATCTTCGATGTGGGCGAATGTGATTTTGCCCATCGTGCGTATGGAACGAATCCTGCCAGCTAAAATGACTGAAATATTGGTATCTGCCCCTTCCGATTCGGCTTTCTCGAAAATTTGGGCTGCTTCACTGCTGGTGTGTGTGCGCTGTGCTCGGGTAGGGTAAGGATCAATACCCTGAGCCCGAAGCCTTTCCAGTTTTTCAAGGCGAATTTTCTCTAAATTCGTATACTCGATTGGCATATTCGGCTCCTGTCATGAAAATAAATGCTTTGAAAAATGAAATCGAAAAAATAACAATTCAGGGCTTTTAACATAATATGGAGAATTACATAAAATAATAACTAGAATAGAGAACTTATATCATATTTCAAATATGTTACCAATACCCGATTATGCTTTAAAATCTCCATTTGGATAAATAAGAAAACCCCGCGCAAGGCAGACCTGCGCGGGGCTTTAATTTTTGCCCCAATATTATTCCACCTTCAACAATTGAACTGTGAAAGAACCGCCTGGTGCATCGACGCGTACTACATCACCAGCCCGATGATCCATAAGGGCTCGTCCCAGGGGAGATTCGTTGGATACTTTTC
>JAAZNS010000411.1 GCA_012798185.1 Chloroflexota bacterium
CTCCTAACGCAGTCTCATAGATTTTAACCGTTTCATCGGTTAGGTAATATCCCAACTCGCGGCTGGCAATCGTTGGTTTTTCATAATAACGAAGAGATATTGTTGTCCTGCCTAGATGATAAGGCTTATTTTCATCAGAAAAAAAATTCAAAGCCTTATCAAGCGGAGAAAACGCCAGGCTAAGTGCAGTTACGCCCCCAATTTTCATGAATTGCCGTCGAGAGATCGTTGTTCTTCCCATAATTAAACTTCAATAAAAACCTTTCCTTACTGCTTAGGTTTTGGAGTAAAAATCCCGAATTCGAGGTGCCTGGAAGAGCAATGCAGCAACTAACACCTCGAATTTGGAAAGTCACCCAAGCCGGCTGAGTAGTCACAACCTTTCAATACAATAATCTTATCCATTTTATCCAATTAAATCTTATTTCACAAGGTGAGATAAGAGAGGCAGGTGACGCAATCGTCTGAAAGGGGAGTAAAATGCAGCTCAAAGGCAGGGTATCGTTTCCACCCAACACCCTGCGTTCAACCAACCGATCGTTATGCTTGCGCTGAACACCCCGCAGCTGCTGAAGGTATGCTCACGGGGGTTCACCATGTTCCAGGAGATTATTGCCACTTCCAAATTGTTCAATTCCACCAATAGTCAATGCTAGTGTTAATCGCAGGCTCCTGGAAAGAGCATTAACTTCTTCAGTAACTCACCCATGCAAACTGGGTAATAACATAATCCAATAACATATCGAGAGTGCAACGTAGGACTGTCCAAAAAGTAAGCTGTCACCCTGAGCAAAGCTAAGGGTCTTTTCATAATATAAAAGAGATGTTTCGCTGCGCTCAACATGACAAAATCGATTTTTGGGACAGCCCCACGTTTCCTTTAGAAGACCGAAAAATAATTACCATTTAAAAGAAGTATTTATAAAACTGGCAGCAAATATTCATAAGCGCTAAGAGCTGCTTTTGCACCTTCGCCGACGGCAATTAATACTTGTTCAGCAAAGCCGTCGGTAACATCTCCCGCCGCAAATATTCCTGGGATATTTGTCCGCGCCATATAATCCACTTTTATTCTTCCATATTCATCCAGCTTCACCAATCCGGCTACCATTTGTGAATTCGGAATTAAGCCCATCTCGACGAAAGTTCCATCAGCTTCGATTTCTACGATTTCTCCATCAGGGCTTTTGATGCAAATCCTTTCACAATAGGCATTGCCTTTTACCTCGACTACCTGGTAACCTTTATAAATGGTCACATTTTTTAATCCACAGAGCTTTTTGCCTAGAGGAGTATTTAACATCTCTTCACTGATGCCAACCAGGTGAACATGTTGAGCAACAGTAGCCAATTCGGCTGCAGATCTAAGCGCTAAATCACCATCGCCAACTACGATGGTTTTACGATCGATCAATAACGGTGCATAGCTTAGGGCAGAATAGCATAAACCACGCATAATAAATTGTTTTTCACCTGGAACTTCGAGCCGTTTTAGTTTTACTCCCGAAGCAACGATGATGGCTTTTGCATTTAATTCACCGCCGCCCCGCGTATGCACCGTAAAATGATCTTTCTTTTTTTCGACCAGTTCAACCGCTTCCATGTGCCTGGCAAATTTCAGATATTCCAGTTCGGTACGAAATTTATTGATTAATTCAATACCACGAATTACCTGGTAATCTTCAATCCAAGGCAATGATAGATGATATTGGGTTTTTCCTCCAAGGTCTTTAGTCACCAAGAGCGCATTAAGGCGTTTACGGATAGCATAGATCATCGCTGTAAGACCAGCAGGACCACCGCCAATGATAATTAAGTCGTACATCCCTCACCTTGATTTCTATTGCTTAATTATTCGGCTGGGGGCTCAGGAATAAAGCCTTTTTCCATCATCATTTGGGTTAAATCGCGTGACCGCTTAATGATTGCCCGCGCCTGGCTATATGCTTCGTCGTAGGTCATTTTTTTCCGAGCCACACCAATTTCTTGAGCTTTCATTGCCACAGCAGCTGCTTCTCTGGGGAATACTTCCCAATCGTCCATGTTAGGTAGGATATGGTCTTCATCGATTTTGTCACCAATTTGATTTGCCATGGCTTCTGCTGCTGCGAAACACATTTCATCAGTAATCGTTCGAGCACGCACATCTAAAGCGCCGCGGAAAATGCCAGGAAATCCAAGCGAATTATTGACCTGATTGGGGAAATCCGAACGCCCCGTTGCAACAACAGCTGCACCCGCTTCTTTAGCTTCCCATGGCCAAATTTCTGGTACCGGATTGGCGCAGGCGAAGACAATCGCATCTTTATTCATGGTTTTAATCCATTCCTTGTCGATCACGCCAGGCCCGGATTTCGAAAGAGCGATTACTACATCAGCGCCTTTAATGGCATCCGGCATTTGTCCTTCACGTCCTTCGGCATTCGTTATTTCACATAGTTTCCATTTATCAACGTACTCTGCTTTCCGCATCTCAAGGTCTTTTCGATGCTTCCCCAAAATACCTTTTGAATCGACCATGGTACATTTGGCAGGATCTGCTCCCCAGCCAAAGATCAATCGAGAACACGCCACATTAGAGGCACCGGTACCGATGAAAGTAATTTTTACTTCACTCATCTTCTTACCAACCACTTTTAGCGCATTAATCAATCCTGCTAAAGTCACTGTGGCTGTCCCCTGCTGATCATCATGCCAAACCGGGATTTCTGCTTTTTCGCGCAGGGTATCCAATATGTAAAAGCATTTCGGATTTGAAATATCTTCAAGGTTCACACCGCCAATCCCGGGTTGTAACATCAAAACGGTATTGATAATGGCATCCGGGTCTTTTGTATCGAGCATGATGGCAATCCCATCCACACCTCCAAGATACTTATAAAGAAGCGCTTTCCCTTCCATAACAGGTAATCCCGCTTTAGGACCAATATCGCCAAGACCTAACACACGCGTGCCATCGCTGACTACTGCAACAGTGTTCCACTTGTTTGTATATTCATAGACTAATTCGGGATCTGCTTCAATGGCTTTGCATGGTGCTGCAACGCCAGGTGTATACCAGATTGCAAAATCATCAAAACTTCTTACAGTGCACTTTAATGCTGTCTCAACTTTTCCATGATAAAAAGGGTGAAGAAGCATGGCATCAGCTGAAGGTTTTTTAGCTTTAGCCAGTAATTCTTCCACGCTAACCTTTTTTTGTTGATTCGACATAATGATCCTCCAAATTTTTTTTATAGCTATAACTAAATACTATATGTATAGATGTTTATTAAACCAAAACATTCAGGATTGAAACACCTCCATTCCCCATAAAATCCATTATCCTAAATTATCAAGCGATTCGAATATATACCACTAAATGCATTGTATCAATAAGATAGGGTAAAGTCATTTGCTAAAGATAATGTAAAAGTCATGACCCCATTCTGACATATGTCATAGATTCTTGGGCACTAAATATTATCTTTGATTTCTACATAATAATTATTTCCGGGCAAATCAATCTAAATATTTTTATAACCAGAATGGTTAGACTTAGGTCTTTCTGCTGGGTTGCTGGTCACTTCATTATAAAAACAATATCATTAACTGAGTTTTCTCATGCGTAAAAATTTTATGGAAACAACTCAGCAAGATTGTGTGAATAAAAAAGGGGCTGTCCTAAAAGTAGGCTGTCACCCTGAGCGAAGCGAAGGGTTTTTTCATTAAAAATAATGGTTGTTTCGCTACGCTCAACATGACAAAATCGACTTTTAGGACAGCCCCAGATAATAAAGTATGAATTTACTTATTATCTTGATTTTTGGGGTTATGCTTTATTTCGAAGATAAACAAACCAATATACAAGTCCGACCATGAAAGCACCGCCTATGATGTTACCGATTGTTACCGGGAGTAGATTACCAATAAAGAAGTTCCCCCAGGTTAGATTGGGGAAATTCTCGGCAGTTTTCCCAATGGTCTCGAAAAATTTTGGATCGCCCCAATATTTAATAAATAATGCAATCGGGATGAAATACATATTTGCGATGCTGTGTTCAAAACCTGCTGCAACAAAGCAAGAGATTGGCGGAATAATGGATAATATTTTATCGGTTGTTGAACGTGCGCTATAGCAAAGCCATACTGCCATACATACGAGCGCATTACACATAATACCCAATGCCACAGCTTGAATAAAGGTAAAGCTTGTTTTTGCTTCGCCAATGCTAAGCGCCGCAGCACCAATAGCGCCACTCCCGAATGTGTATTGCTTTGATAGAAAAACAATATATGCAGTTAATATTGATCCAACAAAGTTCCCCAAATAAACAATAACCCAATTTCTTAATAAACCCCCAAGGGACACTTTCTTATTGGCAAACGCCATAATGATCAAGTTATTCCCGGTGAATAGTTCAGAACCGCCAACCACAACCAAGATTAAGCCTACAGTGAAGACTAATCCGGTCAGCAAGCGAACAACACCATAAGGAAGGCCAGTCGAGAATGCTGCCGTTCCTGTAGCGTCTTTAATCGATATACTTCCTGCGCTTACCGTGGTAGCAAATATTGCTCCAATGCCAATAAAAGCGCCTGCTAATATTGCTAAAATAAACATATTCAGAAATGGAAGCCCTGCTTTTTTTACTCCCAAATCTTCTGCCTTGGTTGCCATCCCTGGCGGTAATACAGCATCAATATTGATTTGATTTTCATTGCTCATTTTATAATTTCTCCTCTTCTTGGAGTTGGAATATTTTTAACCGCCCCAGGGCATCTGCGCGTATTGCTCAAATGCCTGGTCGTGGAGCGCTTTAAATAACCTCTCATGGTTGCGTTCCCATTGAGCAAGCATTATCAAAATAGATTTTGCTTCTCCCTCTGCTTTTTCAGCATATTTTTCATAAAATTCAGCAAAATCATGCTCAATCAGGTACGCCATACGAAGTACAGGCAGGTCAGGAACCATTGCTTCACTGACAGTATCTTTGATAAATTCTGAATCAGCCCGCTGTGAAAAGAACCCAGCTTTTTCAAGTTCTTGACCCATGCTTGAATTAAATGAAGTACCATTTTCTAATGCTTTTAACTGATTCTGGATGAACTCGATATGCCGTTGTTCCTCTTCAGCAAGCTTTTTAAATGCACCTACAGCAGATGAATGTGATAATCGTTGTGCATTCTCTTCAAAGAATCGTTTCCCTTCATATTCACGTTGAAGAGCGTACTCGAATATTTTTTTTATCTCCATGGCGATTTCCTTTTTACGCAGGTTCTACTTTTACAGCACAAATTTTATATTCAGGAATTTTCGCTACTGGATCTAAAGCAGCGATAGTCAATTCATTGGCATTAGCTTCCGGAAAATGGAAGTTGGCAAAAACCATTCCAGGTGGAACGCGGTCTGTTATCCATGCCTCTGCTTTGATACTCCCACGACGGGAAGTAACTCGAATATGTTTTCCATTACTTACTCCAAGCTTTTTAGCGTCTTCAGGGTTGACCTCTACCAGGGTATTATTATAAATTTGCATTAACCCGGCTGCCCGGCGTGACATTTCACCGCCATGATAGTGATATAGTACTCTTCCTGTGTTCAATAAGAAAGGAAATTCGCTATCAGGAAGTTCAGCTGGCGGAACATGGTCAATCGCAGCAAATTTCCCTCTTCCGCGTGAAAATTGCTTGGTATGTAAAATTGGAGTTCCCGGATGTTCTTCATTCAAAACAGGCCATTGTAATCTTTCATTTCGATTCAACCGGGCGTGGCTGATTCCCGCATAGCTGGGAGCCAGGGCTGCAACTTCTTTAAAAATCTGGTCAGAATCGACATAATCCCAATTTGCGTAGGGAGCATTTACATCCACTTTCCGGCCATCATTTTTTTGAGCATCAGCAGCAAGGATTCGCTTTGAGATTTCAGAAGTTATCCACCAATCAGCTCGTGCATTACCTAATGGTTTAATTGCTTGATGCACCATTTGTACACGACGTTCTGTATTGGTAAATGTGCCTGTTTTCTCTGCAAAACTGACGCCCGAAAGCAGTACGTCTGCATATTTTGAGGTTTCCGATGGAAAAATCTCTTGTAAAACAATGAATTCACATTGATCAAGGCAATGACGGATATGCCCTGAATCAGGATCACTCATAACCGGATCTTCCCCCAATATATACAATGCTTTAATCTTGTCTTCTGTAATTGCCGGAATCATTTCTGTAACGGTTAAACCCACTTTATCAGGCATTGGTGCGCCCCACGCCGCCGCAAATTTATTGCGCGCTTCTTCATTGATAACTGGCTGATATGCAGGAAATACATTGGGTAAACCGCCCATATCACAAGCGCCTTGAACGTTATTTTGTCCTCTTAGAGGATTCACGCCGCCGCCCGCAACACCCATATTACCCAATAACATTTGTAAATTAGCTAAATCCATCACGTTGCGTACTCCGACGGTGTGTTGCGTTATTCCCATTGCCCATATTACTGCCATGGGTTTATTGGTAGCTAATATTTCTGCTGTTTCATATAGCCGTTCAACTGAAATTCCAGTGATCTCTGCTACTTTAGCTGGCGTATACTGTTCAATCGTTGCTTTGAATTCTTCAAATCCTTCTGTTCGCTGTTCAATAAATTGTTTATCTTCCCAGCCTTTTTCCAAAATGATATTCATTAATCCATTGAGCAAGGCAATATCCGTACCTGGTTTTTGCTGCAAGTGAATTGTAGCTAATTCAACCAGATCAATCTTTCGTGGATCAATGACGACCAATTTAACACCGCGTTTTCGAACTGCACGCCGAAGCATGGTACCAAAAACTGGATGTTGTTCAGTTGTGTTTGATCCGATAACCAATATTGATTTCGAACAATTGGCTACATCATCCATTGAATTAGACATAGCACCTGAACCAAAGGAAGCGGCCAGACCGGCCACAGTGCTGGAGTGTCAGAGACGGGCGCAGTGATCGATGTTATTCGTTCCAATCACTTGCCGCGCCATTTTATTCATCAAGTAATTTTCTTCATTAAGACACTTAGCTGAAGTTAAAACCCCAACACTATCTGCGCCATATTGATTGCGAGTTTGGCGTAGTTTTTCCGCTGCAATGCCTAATGCAGTTTCCCAATCCACATCTACCCATTCTCCCAGGCTCCCTTTTGGTTTTGGTGTTCCATCCAATAAGTATTTCCTGACTTTTGGGTTTACCAATCTATCTTTATGGTGAACAAAATCATAACCATATCTCCCTTTTACACACAGCGCCATCCCATTGACTGGTGCATTGGGATTGGATGTAACACCAATGATTTTTTCATCTTTAATATTAAGATCGAATTGACAGCCAACCCCGCAATATGTACAGGTGGTGGTTACTTTTCTTACTTGATGTGGTCTTCCCAATCCGAAAGACATTTTATCGGATAATGCACCGGTTGGGCAATAAGCAACACATTGCCCGCACGATTCGCAGCGGGCA
>JAAZNS010000412.1 GCA_012798185.1 Chloroflexota bacterium
GATGGATTCCCCGCTCTGGGGTGGAATTGGAGAACTTCGATGATGTTTTAATTCCGGGTATGAAAGCGTTATTGAAAGAAAATATTTCCCAATTAGAACCATTTCATCTTAAAGAATTGGTAGAATTCGATCCTTCTTTCATCGCAGGCTGGACAGCATTAGCTTATGACCATCCCCTAGCGGATGCTTCACTGGTTGCCCGCCATAAGGTAGTCCGCAAGGTACGCTCCCAGTTATACGGCCGCGTTTTACCAGGTGAGCAAAAACGTAATTTAAAAAGCGGCGGAACTAATTGGAGTGGGATGACGTTTAAGCTCATTTTATTACCCCTTTGGCTTGGAAATTATCGTTATCAGGGAAAAGATTATCGGATCTTAGTAAATGGGACTACAGGGAAAATTGCCGGGGAAAAACCTGCCGATATTGTAAAAGTAGGATTAGCCGTTATCAGCGGACTTATTCTATTGGTTTTATTAGTTCTTTTGTTCGCGGAGTTTTTTTGATCATTGAAAAAAGCAATTAATGGGGGATTTTTACGGTGAGTGATTGCACGAAATATGAAACTTGAAAATCCAACTTAATAGCCTGATGCTTGAGTTAGATTATAATCATAAAAGTTTTCCTTAGAAATTATTAGGAAATAAAATTTTTACGATTTCCCTGGAGTTTTGATGCCTCAACCTCTCAATTTTCAATCCATTATTATGTCTCTGCAAAATTACTGGGTGGAGCAGGGGTGTTTACTTTGGCAGCCTTATTACACACAAGTCGGTGCAGGAACAATGAACCCGGCAACTGTGCTGCGCGTTTTAGGACCGGAGCCTTGGAAAGTGGCATATGTAGAACCTTCGATCCGCCCGGATGATGGGCGTTATGGTGAGAATCCCAACCGGATGCAAATGCATTATCAATTTCAGGTCATCTTGAAGCCAGACCCTGGAAATCCGCAGGAGTTGTATTTACGATCATTGCTTGCCATTGGAATCGATCCATCGGTTCATGATATCCGCTTCGTGGAGGATAATTGGGAATCGCCAGCCTTAGGTGCCTGGGGGCTGGGTTGGGAAGTTTGGTTAGATGGACAGGAAATTACACAATTTACCTATTTCCAACAAGCTGGCGGTATGGTACTCGATCCAGTCTCAGTGGAGATCACTTATGGGCTGGAACGCATTGCCATGGCGCTGCAAAGGGTTAACAGTTTTCGAGAAATTCAATGGAGTCCTAACATGACCGACGGCGATGTTAACCTGCAAGCTGAACAGGAACACAGCCGATATTATTTCGAGGTTGCCGACGTAGGGCGTTTACGCCAGATGTACGAATTGTTCGAAGCTGAAGCCAACGCCTGTTTAGAAAAGGGAATGGTATTGCCAGCGCATGATTACGTTTTGAAATGCTCACACACTTTTAATGTTTTGGATACACGCGGCGCTATTGGGGTGACTGAAAGACAGGCGTTTTTTGGACGAATGCGTGATCTTTCCCGCAAGGTTGCCGAGACTTACCTCGAGCAGCGACGGCAATTAGGTTTTCCGTGGTGCAATAAAGATAACATCGGTGCATTTGAGGTTGATCAACCGAGTAAGGAAGTAAAGACTTTTTCCGAAAGTTCACTGCCTTATCTCCAATCAACGAATACTTTATTATTTGAGATCGGCGTTGAAGAACTTCCTCCCTCTGATCTTGAGGCGGCTGTAGAACAATTAAGGAACCGGTTGCCAGGATGGTTTGCAGAATTACGGCTGAATTATGAAAATATCCGCGTGATGGGAACGCCCCGCCGAATCGTCGTTTTTGCAGAGAATGTTGATTCGCAGCAACCGGATATCGAGCAGGTGATAAAAGGTCCACCAGCCGATAAAGCTTTCAATGCTGATGGCTCTCCAACAAAGGCGGGAGAAGGATTTGCCCGCAGCAAAGGGGTGGCTGTCGAAGCGTTACAAATACGCGAGATCGAAGGAGGCCGTTATGCAACGGCTATTCTGATGCAAAAAGGACAGCCGGCTCAAGATGTATTAAGCAAAGCATTACCAAGTTTGATTTCAGAAATCCATTTCGATAAATCTATGCGCTGGAATAGCAGCAATGTATGGTTTTCGCGTCCCATACGCTGGATATTGGCTCTTTTTGGTGAAAATGTCATTCCCTTCGAATTCGCTGGAATCAAATCAGGAAGAGTGACACGCGGGCTGCGTTTCAGCCAACCAGAAGAAAGCTCCCTGGAAAATCCGCAGGCATATTTCGATTTTATAAAACACCAAGGAATTATCCTCGATGTAGAAGAGCGCAAGCAATTGATCAGTAAACAGGTTTCCAACCTTGCCGGCGATGCAGGGGGAACAATCGTAACCAATGGAGATTTATTATCAGAAATCACCAATTTGGTTGAAGCTCCTACCGCATTACGAGGAGGATTCGAGCCATCTCATTTGCAGCTGCCTGGCGAAGTATTGATTTCGGTCATGAAAAAGCATCAACGCTATTTTCCTGTGGAAAAAGATGAAAAATTGATGCCTTATTTTATAGCTGTGCGCAATGGTCATCAAAAAGGATTGGATGTAGTGACTGCAGGAAATGAGCATGTCATTGGGGCTCGTTTTAGTGATGCTGCCTTTTTTATTCGTGAAGATAGTAAACAGCCATTGGCAAGCTTTTTACCTCGTTTGAACACATTGGTTTTTCAAGTGAAACTAGGCTCTATGCTGGATAAAACCCATCGTGTTGTTAAACTGGTCGAAGAATTGTCTCCGGTGATTGGATTATCGCTGGAAAGTAAAGCTATTGCCCTAAGGGCTGCAGAACTCTGTAAAGCAGACTTGGCGACCCAGATGGTTGTGGAAATGACATCTTTACAAGGCGTGATGGGGCGTTTCTATGCCATTCAATCTGGTGAGGCTGAAGAAGTAGCTGAAGCCATATTCGAGCATTACCTGCCGCGTTTTTCGGGAGATTCCCTGCCCAAAACGCAACCTGGTTTGGCAGTTGGGTTAGCAGACCGCCTGGATTCATTAGCAGGTCTGTTTGCTGCTGGATTGGCACCCACTGGCAGCAAAGATCCTTTTGCTCAACGGCGCGCTGCGCTTGGAATGGTTCAAAACCTGATAGCTTGGGAATTGGATTTCAACATCAGACATGGATTGTTATCTGCAGCGAAATTGCTTCCTATACCCTTCAGCGGTGATTCTATCGAAGCGTGTATAGCATTCATTATCGAAAGAATGCGCAACCTATTTCTTGAACGGGGGTATCGATATGATGTTATCGATGCGGTGTTGAGCGAACAAGGGGAAATTCCTTCGTTCTCTGAAAAATCTATCAGTGCACTAACTTCTTGGGTTGAGCGCTCGGATTGGAATGTAATATTACCTGCATATGCTCGCTGCGTGCGAATAACACGGGAATTTCAACAAGATTTTTCTATTGCTGAGAATCGATTAATTGAGCCGTCAGAAAAAGAATTATTTTCTGCGTTGAATGCTGCAGAGAAGGCAATGCTTTCCGCAAAATCGGATAACCGAATCGATCCATTTTTGAATAGTTTTCTACCAATGATTCCATATATCAACCGATTTTTTGATGAAGTATTAGTGATGACGGAAGATGTGATTCAACGGGAGAACCGGCTGGGATTATTACAGCGGATTGCCAGGTTAGCTAATGGGGCAGCTGATTTTTCGAAGCTCGAAGGGTTTTAAAACAGATTCTTCCTTTAAAGTAATCCGGTTTATCTAGGAGAAAAAAAGCTCCCTTTTGAAAAATCAGGGAGCTTACATGGTTATGGATTACTAAAATTTTAGAATTGTTTAATCCCACTTGTCTCGGGTTTGATTGGTGATACCCTGACACCATTCGAGGTCATCATTAATGGCATTTTTCACACAAACCGTGAGACGGTATGTATCTCGAATTTCCGGCGTCAATTTATACCAGGCGCCATA
>JAAZNS010000413.1 GCA_012798185.1 Chloroflexota bacterium
ATCCACTTTAATCGAAAAATATCAATAGTTACTCCACCAAGCCATTTAGGTTCCGAATTTTTGGTGTATAAATTCGAAACTTTTCTACCATCGCCTGAGCAGTTGCTAAAATTAAGCAAATTTTACCAGCAAGATGACAAAAATCAGGGTAAACGCTGTACAAATAATAAAATTGTCAGCGATTACCCTGAATATCTTTATATATTTAATACCTGATTGGTTTTTATCAGCGAATCATTAAGCTTATACTAGACCAATTCAACAACTGCACCTGCAGCTTCTAACTTTGATTTTGCATCGGTAGCAGCTTCTTTGCTCACTGCTTCCAACACTTTACCGCCTGCCGTCTCTGCTAAGTCTTTAGCTTCTTTCAAACCAAGGCTGGTCATCTGGCGGATTGCTTTAATAACCTCGATTTTCTTCGGGCCGGCATCTTTGATGATTACATCGAATTCTGTCTTTTCTTCAACCGGTTCTGCAGCAGCAGCGCCAGCGCCTGGTGCAGCGACAGCAGCTACAGCAACTGGGGCAGCTGCTGAAACACCCCATGCTTCTTCCAGTTTCTTTACCAATTGTGAAGCTTCTAATACTGAAAGCTTGCTTAATTCCTCTACTAATTTATCGATATCAGCCATCTTAAACTCCTGTTATTAATGATTAGATAATTTGATATTAGTCTATGTGTGAGTAGTGACCAGTTATTTGCAGGCAGTGGTCCCTAGTTGATCACTTAACATTTAATCACATAAACTCCTGAATTCTCATTTTACGCAGCGGTTGGTGCTGCTTTTTCACTATATGCTTTAACAACGCTCGCAACCTGCCTGGCAGGTTCACTCAATACCCTCACCAGTTTACTGGCGGGTGCCATAATTGTACCAAGCAGCTGGCTGCGAACAACCGGCAAAGGCGGCAGTTCTGCTAAAGATTTTACGGCTTCGGCGCTGATAGGCGACTTTTCCAGGTACCCGCCTTTGATTTTTAAAAATTCTGATGTGCGCGTGAATTCAGACATAATTTTTGTAATTGCTGCCACATCTTCAAATGCAAAACCGACCGCGGTTGTACCCACGAAAAAGTTTTCGGGTATGGAAAGACCTGCTTTTTCAAAAGCCATTTTCCCTAGTGTATTTTTGACAATATGGAATTCACCGCCAGCATCTCGGATTTTGCCGCGTAAATCATCGATATCTTTCATCGTCAAGCCGCGGTATTCTGCAATGACCAAAGCCTGACTACGATTCACCCAATCAGTGTACTGGGTTATGAACTCATTTTTTCGCTCCTTGGAAATAGCCAATTGACCATTCCTCCTTTCTAATAAAAAGTCTTTGCTTCACCAATCACGAAGCAAAGACTCTCTCCACCATTACGGCAGTAATTTCTCGAGCAGCCTTCACCTCGGCAGGAAATTAAACCGGATCATTTACAATTAGCGGTGCCTGCTTTCTTCGGCGAAGCGATTTGGATATTTAATTATAAATTATTCGCGCACCATCATTGCCTGAGCCTGGTTGGGATCAATTCTGATTCCAGGACCCATGGTTGTGGTGATGGTAACACGTTTAATATATACACCTTTGGTAGCAGCAGGACGTGCTTTCCGCACGGCTTCCATTAAAGCTGCTAAATTTTCATAGAGTTTCTTTTCGTCGAAAGATGCTTTTCCAATGGGGACGTGCAAATTGGCGGTTTTATCCACGCGAAATTCCACACGTCCGGCTTTAGATTCTTCAACAACACGCGGAATATCAGACGCAGGAATGACCGTACCGGCTTTGGGATTTGGCATTAAACCACGCGGGCCCAGGATTTTTCCAAGGCGACCAACCTTTCCCATCATATCGGGTGTGGCTATAGCCACATCAAAGTCAGTCCATCCACCTTGAATTTTTGAGATGATCTCATCATCATCCGCAACAATATCTGCGCCGGCCTCTCTCGCCAATGCTGCGCCTTCGCCCTGTGCAAACACCAGTACCCGCACGGTCTTTCCTAATCCATGCGGCAAGACCACTACATCACGAACTTGTTGATCGGCATGACGCGGATCAACACCCAATCGAATATGAACTTCAACGGTTGAATCAAATTTCGCAAAAGAGGTTTGTTTGGTTAAAGCAACGGCTTCTTCGGGGGAATAAGCTCGATCTTTATCTATTTTGGCTGCTGCAGCCAGATAATTCTTTCCATGTTTTGCCATTATTTTCTCCTTTGTGGTGCAATCGGGCAAGTACCTTACCCTCCCACAGGATGTTAATCAACTATCTGTAAACCCATATTTCGGGCAGTTCCTTCAATCTGGCGCATTGCCCCTTCCAGATCGATTGCATTTAAATCTTTCATTTTGAGTTCAGCAATCTCTTTTATTTGCTGGCGAGTCACTTTTCCGACCTTTTCACGCGGTGACAGCGCTGATCCCTTTTCTACACCTGCTGCCTTTTTGAGTAAAATCGAAGCAGGAGGTGTCTTCAAAACGAAAGTAAATGAACCATCGGTATAGATGCTGATCTCGGCGGGTACTACTTCGCCTGCCCGATTTGCGGTGCGGGCATTGTACTCTTTACAAAAAGCCATCAAATTTATGCCATGACCAGCCAATGCCGGGCCAATTGGTGGTGCCGGGTTGGCTTTTCCAGCCTGGATCTGCAATCGAACAACTGTTTTTAATTTCTTTGCCACTTTATCATCTCCTTTGTGGTGCAAACGGGTGAAATATCACCCTCCCACGATATCCAGCGACAGCTTAAAACTGTCAGCTTTTTTCTACTTGTAAGAAATCCAATTCCACTGGAGTTTCACGTCCGAAGAAATTAACCATTACCCGAACTTTGGCGCGCTCCATATCGATGCCATCCACAATGCCGCGGAAATCATTAAAAGGTCCATCGACGATGCGGACACGCTCCCCAGGTTTGAAAGTCACTTTAATACGCGGCGCTTCGGCTTCCATGCGTTTAATAATTTGGGCTACTTCTTCTGGCCTTAACGCCGTGGGCTGGTTACCCATTCCGACAAATCCGGTTACGCCTGGTGTATTGCGGACAACATACCAGGACTCTTCGGACATAATCATATTCACTAGAATGTATCCAGGGAATACCCTCCGTTCGACTGTTTTCCTTTTTCCTTCTTTAACCTCGATTTCCTCTTCGGTGGGAACGACGACATCGAAGATTTTATCTTTCATCCCCATCGTATCGATGCGTTGTTCAAGGTTATGTCGAACTTTATTTTCGTATCCTGAATAACAATGGACAACATACCAGGCGCGCTCATCCTCTCCGATTGGGCTTTCTTTATATTCACTATCTTCTAAATTAAGCCCTAAATCAATGGGCGCGATAACCTCTTTTTCATCTGTCTTTGACAGTTGATCTTCAGGTTCCGGCATTTCTATCGGCTGGTCATCCTTATAAATATCGTCCATCGGTAAATACTTTCAATAATTGCGAATGATTAATACTCTACTTATATCAACCTAAAATTAAAGCAAACACCTTCGTAAAAATATAATCTAATATTCCCAACAATACTGTCATAAAAGCAACTACAAGTAAAACAACGCCGGTTAAATTCATAGCCTCACGCCGGGTTGGCCAATTTACTTTTTTCAACTCACCTATCGTTTCACGAAAAAAATGCGTGATTTTATTAGGTCGCTTGCGTTCTATGCTTTTTTCAGCCTTTGGCATGAGCGCCTCCTCGATAATTATAATAGCAATTTACGGACAAAACGCCGCCATGTTTGACGGCGTTGCCTATTTTTCAGGCAGGCCAGGCAGGACTTGAACCCACAACCACTCGTTTTGGAGACGAGAGCTCTACCAATTGAGCTACTGGCCTTCACTCCTGGTGTTTATATATCAAGTATATACACTTAATATTTTCCATGATATATAAACACCTTTCTCATTATTTTGTCTCGCGGTGCAAAGTATGTTTACGGCATCGCGGGCAATATTTCTTGAACTCTAACCGGTTAGGGTCATTCCGCCGATTCTTTTCGGAGGTATAGTTCCGTTCTTTACATTCAGTGCATGCCAGGGTTATTACCGGGCGAACATCTTTCTTAGAAGCCATTATTTTCCATTCAAACTGGTTTTTACACCAGTCTTACTCCTTTTCCGAAAAATCTTAATCCAAAATCTTGGAGATCACACCGGCGCCAACCGTCAAACCGCCTTCTCGTATAGCAAACTTCGACCCTTGCTCCAATGCCACTGGAACAATCAACTCGACTTCCAGGTTCACACTATCCCCAGGCATCACCATCTCTACCCCTTCAGGCAGCTTGATCGTCCCGGTCACGTCCATCGTCCGTATATAGAACTGCGGCCGGTATCCGGTAAAGAATGCTTTGTGCCTTCCGCCTTCATCTCG
>JAAZNS010000414.1 GCA_012798185.1 Chloroflexota bacterium
AGATCGATAACTAGCAATCAACAATTCTGCCATACTGTATTGTGAAGCGATAAATATTTATATAAAAGGAAAAGATATCATGACGAAATGGACTCTACCTCCCGACGGTGGTCACATGGACCGGCCAACCGGAATTTACCTTCAAACGATGACCGGAAAAGAAACCCAAGATCGCCTGGCAAAAAATGATCTTATTATCCTTCCCATTGGTAGTACCGAAAACCATGGTCCACATGCATGTTCGGGAGAAGATACTTTTTTGGTTACCCGTTTAGCTGAGCAAATTGCTCAAAAAACTGGGTGCACGGTTGCAGAACCTATGTGGTATGGATCACATCCTTACCATCACTTGGGAATGCCCGGAACGGTGGTGATTCCGGAGGAAACGTTTACCGATTATCTGCGGGCGATCATCGCTGGATTATGGAATACAGGTTTTCGCAAACAAATATTGCTCAACGGTCACGGTCAGGATTATGTCATTCCCATGGCTATCCACCAATTTGGGAAAAAATATCAGGTGCCTTCCCTGATTGTCAATGTTAATTGGTGGTTCATAATCAAAGAGCATATTCGCGATAAGGCGCATGGCGGACCCTTTGAGACGCCTTTTGTACATGCCGATGAATGCGAAACCTCATTCTCATTAGGCCTATTTCCCGAGATGATCAAAATGGAAGAAGCTGTAGATACAAAAGGGCAGAGCTTAATGCCGCCCGGACATATTGACGGTTCGGGTTCGGCGTATAACCTGCCAATACCATTTTGGCAGCATATGGGCGCTTCGGCCATTGAAGTAATCGTTACTCCCGAAGGGGTGGTTGGGAGTGCTACGTTAGCCGACGTAGAAAAAGCTAAGCCGGGGTTGACCGCCATTTTGGATTACCTGGAAAAATTAGTAAATGACATTATGAACATGTATCCGCCTGGGAAATTGCCGCCTCTTGAGAAAATCACTCAAAGAACTAGGGAAGAGATTGATGCTTTATTAAAAGGTCCATTAAACAGCGGCAGACATCTTTACACAATCGCTTACCCGCCATGATGATCAAGGTTGAGGTAAATTTTCGTTGCAGAGCGAGCAGATCAGAATACTACACTAGCATTAGGAGATATATATGACAGAAAAAGTTAAAGCAGTTGTAATGGTAGCTCCTGGAAAAGTGGAATTACAGGAGTTGCCTTACCCGGATCATCTTGAACCCGGAGCTGTTATTGTCAAAATGGAGATGTCCGGCATCTGTGGCACAGATAAACATGCTTATATGGGAGAGGTTACATTATATGGTGGAACAGAAACCGAGCAAGACATGGTTTACCCGACCGTGCATGGGCACGAAAATTCGGGAATTGTTGTTGAAATGAACGGTACAGGGAGTGAGATCGAATATTCCGGTAAAGATTTAAAAATAGGGGATAGAGTAACTAATTGTCCTAATGTTATCTGCGGGCGATGCTGGTATTGCCGCAATGTACATGGATATCCTTATTGTGCTGAGCATCAGGGCATTGGAATGACTTATTATTCAAACCAATTTCCCTATATCGTTGGAGGTTGGGGAGAATATATGTATTTACCGCCTAAAGCATGGATCTATAAAGTACCAGAATATATTCCGGTCGAGTATGCTTGTTTAGTTGAGTTGTTTGTTGTTGCAGCTTTATTAGATCGAGCAAAAGAATATGGCGCTTATGGTGGAAAAGGATTTCATTTTGGAGACACAGTTGTAATCCAAGGTGCCGGCGCGATTGGAATGATGATGATTGCAAAGGCACGCATATTAGGGGCAGGGAAAATCATAGCCTTAGATCCGATGGATAAGAAATTGGATTTATCTAAAGAATTTGGCGCAGACATTGGGATTAACGTCAGTAAGTACACCAATGAAGAATTAGTGCAATATATTCGCGATGAAACTGAAGGTCGGGGAGCAGATGTTGTCGTAGAAACAGTGGGGCGTCCCGAAGTTATTCCTGTGGGGTTGGAGATGATGCGGCGCGGCGGTACTTATATGGAAACCGGAAATTTTGTCGATACCGGCGCTACGGTGGAATTGAACGTTCACCGTCATATTGCTGCAAAGAATGCCCTGATTTTTGGTAATACAAACCATCCGCATGATGGTTATTATGCTGCGCTGGAAATGATGTGGCGGTACAGACATGAATATCCTTTCGAGAAACTGATCACCCACCGTTTCCGATTGGATCAGGCGCAAGAAGCAATCAAGAAATCGTTTGAAGAGGATGCCCTAAAAGTAGTTTTCGCGCCATAGACAATTTGAGAACTAGTGATGTTTATTATGGAAGGTGAACCTTGGCAGAAAACGAAATAATCGTGGACATGAAAAATATCAGCAAGAATTTTCCCGGGGTGCGTGCTCTCGATCGCGTAGACTTTGATTTGAGGAAAGGCGAGATTCATGTATTAGTAGGAGAAAATGGGGCGGGTAAATCGACATTGGTAAAAATACTAGCAGGAGTGTTGCCGCTGGAACAGGGTACGATCTACATTGATGACGCTCTCGTTAACATCCATAACCCGGGTCACGCACAACAGCTTGGGGTAAGTATCGTTTACCAAGAGACAAATTTATCGCCGTATTTGAGTGTTGCGCAAAACATGTTCATTCATCACGAACCAACTCGCTTTGGATTTATGGTGGATGTCGTTGAAGAGAAGCGGAAAGCGAAGGATCTACTTGAATCTTTATGCATCGATGTCGATCCTGATGAACTAGTGGCAAATTTAAGTCTGGGGAAACAGCAATTGGTTGCTTTTGCAAGAGCGCTTTCGTTTAACCCTCGAGTGATTATATTGGATGAACCCACCTCATCTCTAACCCAGCAAGAAACGAATCTGATGTTCACATCTTTAAAAAAAGTAAAAGAAAAAGGAGTAGGGATTATTTATATTTCTCACCGTCTGGAGGAGTTATTTCAAATTGGCGACCGCATCACGGTATTACGAGATGGAAAAAGAATTGACACCCTTGATATTAATAACACTGAAATATCGACCATTATTCGTATGATGGTGGGGCGGGATATTTCTGAGATGTATCCGAAAGAACCGACTGAAATTGGAGAAGAAGCTTTTAAATTGCATAACATATCTCGGAAACATAAATGCCAGGATATCAATCTAACCGTCAGAAAAGGGGAAGTGGTTGGGCTTTTCGGTTTGATCGGTTCTGGCAGAACCGAGGCATTACGGCTGGCTTTTGGATTAGATCCAATGGATCAGGGCGAAGTATATCTTTACGGAAAGAAGATCAACCATCCTTCACCCAGTAAATCGGTGGATTTCGGCATCGGATTTTCACCCGAGGACCGCAAGCAAGAAGGATTATGCCTAGCGCTATCGGTGAAAGAGAATATAGAGCGTGCTTCCTTGGATAGATTATTCCCCAGTGGGTTTGTATCGAGAAAACGTGAATACGAAATCGCCCAACAATATGTGCAAGAGCTTAATATTGCTACACCTTCGATCGAGCGTCAGGCAGTTTTTTTGAGCGGCGGTACCCAACAAAAAGTTGTGCTGGCTCAATGGTTATGCGCGAAATCTTCGATCTTGATTCTTGACGAGCCTACCCGCGGTATTGATGTGGGGACTAAAGTCGAAATCTACCGCATCATCAACCGGCTTGCCAGGAAGGGTAGTGCCGTCTTAGTTATTTCATCCGAATTACCTGAAATCATGGGCATCAGCGACAGAATCTATGTGATGTGCCGGGGAAAAATTACCGGGGAACTTTCCCGAGCTGAGGCAACGGCCGAAAAAATAGCTGCTTATGCTTTCGGAACGCAGGAGGTAATCAATGCAAATTGCAATTAATACCAAATTCCTGCGGCGCCTTGCAGATATTCCCAGCATTACCTGGATATTGATCGCTTTATTGATCCTTTTTATTATCATCGCACCTCATTTTGGTACGGTGGATAATGCTTTCAATCTAATCCGTCAAGGTGCTGTTTTAACCATCGTTGCTGCAGGGATGATGGTAGCTATCACCAGTGGCGGCATCGATTTAGCGGTCGGTTCTCTAGTGGGAATGGCGGGTATTATTATCGGATTTGCAATAACCAAGGGGTTGAGCTGGCCATTAGCTGTGCTGGCCGCCGTATTGACGTGTAGTTTTGCTGGGTTGATATCCGGTTTGATCATTGCAAAGGGGCGCATTTTTCCGTTTGTTGTTACTTTCGGAATGCTCTTCATGGCAAGAAGTGTATCTTTAGGGATAGCTCAAGGCGGGTCTATTCATATAGAAACTCAAGCATTCACAAAAATAAATGAAGGTATTTTCTTGTCTCTGCCAATTCCTTTCTGGATCACCTTGGTTGTTGTGGTTTTCGTACTTTTTTTGATGAAACGACATGTATTTGGACGATATATCTTTTCAATCGGAAGCGATCCGATTAACGCTTCCTGGATGGGAATTAATGTCGATTTGTACCGCATCCTAGTATATGTGTTAAGCGGAACATTAGCCGGCATCGCTGGAGTGGTGCTGGCAAGCCGGGTAAGCACGGGCAATGCGCTTTTAGGGCAAGGTACTGAGTTTTTTGCCATTGCAGCTGTAGTTATTGGAGGTACACCCATCACCGGCGGGCGAGGCAGTTTGGCAGGGGCAATT
The DNA here is from genome assembly GCA_012798185.1 of Chloroflexota bacterium. Lineage (GTDB taxonomy): Bacteria > Chloroflexota > Anaerolineae > Anaerolineales > UBA4823 > JAAZNS01. The sequence goes on from JAAZNS010000414.1 coordinate 4,638, forward strand.
TTAGGCGCTTTGGTAATCACCGTTCTGCAAAATGGCTTAACTTTATTAGGTTTATCCAGCGAAAAAGTATCCGCAATCGTTGGTGTGACGTTGATGTTAGGGGTGATTTTGGCACAGTCAGTGTATCGAGGAGGGCTCCGTGGAACAAAGTGATATAAAAAGGCTCGCTTTTCCTCGTTTTACATGGATTCGTTTCATCACCGCAATCAGCCGATTAGTAGTCCTATTGCTTATGGTGATTATCCTGACAGTTTTAAATCCCAAGTTTCTAGCCCCTGGTAATATCTTGAATGTTTTACGCCAGGCAGCTCCCATTTTTATTATTGGTGTTGGAGAGACTATCGTGATTTTAGCGCGCGGGATCGATCTTTCGATGGATTCGATTGCCTCATTAACTAGCGTTGTGACCGCCACCTTGATGATCGATAATGAGTTGCCCTTTTATGCTGCTATGCCGGTCGGTTTATCCGTGGGGGCAGTACTGGGATTGATCAATGGGCTGATCATCACAAAAGTCAAGCTGCCCCCGTTTATCGCTACTTTTGGAACTTGGTTGCTTTTTAAAGGTTTAACCGTTTTATGGATCGACGGTCGTGTAATTTCGGGGTTCTCAAAGGAATTTACATACCTGGGCATGGGTAGATTTTTAGGAATACCGGTGATCATCTTCACAGCAATAATCGTGTACATCATCTTCAGAATACTTCTAAAGCATACTACATTTGGACGAAAAATCTACGCTATTGGCGCAAACCCTGATGCCAGCCGGGTTTCAGGAATAAAGATCGATCGCATCATTATCATCGCTTTTATTATCTCAGCCGTCATGGGAACATTTGGTAGCCAGTTGTACATTGCCAGAATCAACTCTGCGAAATCAGATTTTGGCGAAGGATTTGCGCTGGATGCAATCGCTGCCACATTGATTGGTGGAACTTCATTTGACGGCGGTGTGGGAACGATCGAAGGCACGATCATCGGCGCGTTGATCATTTTATTATTGCGCAATGCCATGAACCTGCTTGGTATATCTCCTTATTGGCAGGGATTGGCGACTGGGGTGACTATCATCCTGGCGGTTCTTGGTGATACCTACCTCAAGAAAATTGCAAAACGATATGAAAACTAATAGAAGGATTGAATTCCATGAAAAGGAGGTGAGTATTTGTAATTAGAGTTCTAGATCCAAGTAGTACGGATGAGTAAAAATACTTCAAACCAATCATATCTATCCAATATCGAGGAGAGAGAAATGTCTAAGTTTCTACAAATATCCGTGGTTATAATCCTGATGGCTTCGATACTGTTGACGGGCTGTCAAACAGCTACCCCTGCCCCGAAAACCGAGGCGCCTGCTGCAGTCGAAGCGCCAGTTGTGACTGTGATTGTACCTGCAGAACCCCAAGTAACCGAAGTAGTCGTGACTGAAGTTGTAGAAGTCGCTGCAACTGAAGTGCCAGTGACAGCTCATTATAAATTTGCTTGGATTATGCCTGATATGTTTAATCCCTTTTGGGTATATATGCGCCAGGGTGCTGAAAAAGCTGCTCAGGAATTACGCCAGCAAGGGATTCAGATAGATATCCAACAAATGGCGCCGATTCAAACCTTCAACGTCGAAGAGCAGGTGGCGATATTCGAGAATGCGATCCAAATGAAAGTCGATGCCATCGGCATATGCGTTATCGACCAAAACGCAGTCATCGAGCAGGTCAATAAGGCTGAAGCTGCAGGAATTCCGGTGGCAGCTTTAAGTACTGATATCCCTGGTTCCAACCGCAGTGTTTTTGCCGGACAGGACAACAAAGTAGTTGCTCAGCAAGCGGCTGAAATGGCGATTATGAAAAATGGTGGTAATGGAAATTACATCATTCTTTCGGGTATTGCTGGTAATTACATATCGGAAGAGCGTGATGCCGGTTACGCAGCAGCCATTGCAGCTCACCCCGAAGCTAAATTACTCGATAAGCAGCCGTCTAATTTCAACCGTAAAGACGGTATGGCAGTGATGGAAAACATGCTGCAAAAATACGGATCTGGAGAGATTCAGGGCGTATTCACCGTAAATGACGAAGCCGCGTTAGGCGCATTACAGGCTATTCAAGCCGCTGGACGAGAAAGCGAAATAACAATCGTTGGCATTGATGGCAACGAAGATGCAGCCAATGCTGTAAAATCCAGATTAATGTATGTGACCGCTGCAGATGATCCGTGGATGAAAGGATATGTCGCTGTTTATAATCTTGTGTATAAGATAACCGGAGATTCAAAATTCCAGGAAAAACCGACTGTCGACGTAACATACGTTACCGCCGAAAATGTAGATAAATATCTTGAGAATTTTGCCTATTGGGCTCAGTTCTATAAGCCATAAAAATTTAATTTTTCCCCCCGAAATTGATTTGCTTTGCTTCAAAGGAATTTATATCAAATCAATTTTAATCAGAGGAGTGGGATGCCGAAAGAATCCTTCGGCATCCACACTCCGCCCACACCAATTATATCTCTGTAATGAAGGAGTGCTCAATTGATTATTGATTTTCATGCACATCCTGAATTTAAAAATCAAAATGAGTTGTATTCCCCACAAGAGTTTGTGTTGGGGATGGATATCGGCGGCATAGACATTTCCTGCGTATATGGCAATGATCAGGCAGATGCTGGTGGTGCGCCGCCCTGGCGCGATGAACGGTTGATGGCAGTTCCTACCAATTTCAGCGATGAGGAATGCGCGGCTTTTTGCGCTCACTTTCCCAAACGGCTGATAGGATTCACATCGATCAATCCCGACCGTTATCAACCCGAGCGCAAAGTAGAACGGGCGATTAAAGAGTTTGGGATGAAAGCTGTAAAACTTTATCCCCATTCTGGATTTTATCCAAACGATCCGAGATTGATTCGGACTTATGATTTGTGTTCAAGAATAGGCGTGCCGGTAGTGATCCACACCGGAATGAAAGCAGTTAGCTGGCAATCTATGAAGTATAACCTCCCTATTTATGTGGACGAAGTAGCTGCGAGTTTTCCTGATTTAAACATCGTTATGTGTCATGGCGGTTATCCATGGATTGAAGAGTTCATGGCTGTGGTTTATACCAATCCGAATATTTGGGTCGATTTAACCTTTATGGATAGAATTGAAGAGACTTTTATCATTCCCGGCTTGGTAGAAAACACCGTTCGCCGATTGGTTCAATTGATCGGCGCGAAACGGCTGCTTTGGGGTTCAGAAGGTCCTTATCTGGAATTGCCATTATATGGGAAACAAAATCCTAGTTATTATCAAGTCTCACAACATAAATTAGTGAAGCGCTTTGATTTTTTAAGCGAAGAAGATAAAGCTGATATATTGGGACGCAATGCAGTGCGTTTATTAAACCTTTAAAATTTTATTAACTCGTTGATTAATTTTATGGAGGCGTAACCTATGGTTACTAAATATCTCATCCATACCAACGAAGTTGAGCCATTAGATGTAGGCAGCGAAGAAGGGTTTCAAGGGGTGGATTCTCGGCTTGTGATTGCTGATAACACGGTCGGTTCTGAAAAAGCCTGTTTGTTTCGAGTTATCTTTCCCAAAGGCGCTTATCATGGTCCGCATTATCATACGGAATCAGATGAGCTGCTCTATGCCCTTCGTGGGAAAGCCATCCAATGGGTGGATGGTGTGGAATATATCATGACATCCGGATCAGCGATGATCATTCCTAAAAATGTAGTGCATTGGATGCGCAACGATTGGGACGAACCGTTCGAAGTAGTGGGCGTTTATCCTGATGTACCGAATTTTGATTTAACCGGTCAGCAGGTGCCAAAAGACTGGGAAAAATATGGTTTCACTTCACGGCTTAAGGATTAATTTCGAAAGGATATGCCATGGATAAAAAAGAATATTATGAGCTTTCAATGGAAAAAGAATGGAAGGACGATACTCATCGAGCATATGTAACCATAGAATCCATGGGCGAACGGGTTCGCCTTCTTCAAGAAGAAGATGTGCTGGAAGTGTTGGATGGAGCTTTTGATATGCACGTGCATGCCTTTCCAGACCCTTTGATTGATACGGGATGGGATCAGGTTCAGGTGACCAAGATGGCAACCGATATCGGGATGGGAGGGGTAAATTTCAAGGCGCACACATTCCCAACAGCTGCCACTGTGCCTTTTGTCAATATGATCGTCGAAGAATATGCCAAAACCCATGATAAGAAGCCTGCCCATGCTTATGGCGGTATTGTGCTGAATTATTATTCTGGCGGTCTCAGTCCAGATTCAGTTGAGATGGCTGCCCGGTTAGGCGCGAAAACAGTCTGGCTCCCCAGCCATGATTCTGCTCACCATAACCGAATTATCGATGATCCTGGGACGCATTGGATCGAGCTTTTGGATGAAAATGACAAACCAGTTCCAAACCTATATAAGATATTCGAGATTGTCGCTGCTAATAATATGATCCTGGATCCATGCCATGCCAGCACGAAACAGCGGTTTGTAGTAATTGAAGAAGCCAAAAAGGTAGGGGTTAAACATTTCATGCTTACCCATCCTAATTGGAATGTAACAAAAATGACCATCCCGCAAATGATTGAGATCAGCAAGTTGGGTGCATATATTGGTATCTTTGCATATGGTGATATCCCTAATTTCAATAACCCCAAATGTGATCCTTATTATTTTATCGAATGTATTAAGCAAATTGGAGCAGAAAATATCTTTATTGCTTCCGATTTAGGTACTGTGGTCAATGTTCCACCAGCAGAGGGAATGAAGCTTTTCGTGCGTATTTTGTTGGCAACTGGGATGGATAAAAAAACAATCCGTAAGATGGTTGTAGATAACCCGCGGAAGTTGTTAGGATTAGATTAATCTAATCGAAAATGAGAATGGACATTAAGATTTGAAAATTGAGAAAAGTAGATTTTTTATTAATACGCGAGAAGTTATCTCACGTGAAAGAAAATAGGAAAAGCGATGTCGTATAAACAGTACAACAGCCTTTTACATCAAATGACGCAAACTACGCCGACAAGATTGTGGAATGATTCATGTTCGATTGAGGAATTAACCACATCTATTGAAACCAATGGCGCGGTTGGCGCAACTTGTAACCCTGTAATTGTACTTACGGTATTAAAAAAAGAATGGAATCTCTGGAAGGATAGAATCCCTCAACTTTGTAACGAAATGCCGCGGGCAACCGAAGAGCAGATTGCCTGGAAGGTAGTGGAAGAGCTTTCTCAAAAAGCAGCTGCTTTATTGATGCCGGCTTTTGAACGGGAAAGGGGAAGGTTCGGACGGCTTTCGATTCAAACTAATCCCAAATTTTATCGCAATGCAGAAGCAATTGTGGAGCAGGCGGTTCATTTCTCTCAGCTTGCCCCGAATATCATCGTTAAAATCCCGGTTACCGCCGCGGGAATAGAAGCCATCGAAGAAGCCACTTATCGCGGTGTCAGTATCAATGCCACAGTGTGTTTTACTCTTCCTCAAGCGATAGCCGTAGCAGAAGCTGTTGAGCGTGGGTTCAAACGTAGAGAGAAAGAGAAAAAAGAAATTGACCACATGGGACCTGTTTGCACGCTGATGGTGGGCAGGTTGGATGATTGGTTAAGGGTGGTGGCAGAAAAAGAAGGCATAATTGCTAATCCTTGGATATTCGATTGGGCAGGCATTGCGGTAATGAAGAAAGCATACCGGATATATCAGGAAAGAGAATATCGTTTACCTTTATTGAGTGCTGCATTTCGCAGCCACCTCCATTGGAGTGAATTCATCGGCGGGAATGTGGTCATTTCTCCGCCTTTTGAATGGCAAAAGCGGTGTAACGGGTCGGACATCAATGTGGAAAGTCGCATCGATAAGCCGGTAGATTCGGTGATCATTGAAGAATTGGTTTCAAAATTTACAGATTTTCGCCGCGCTTTCTATGAAGATGGCATGGCTATTCAAGAATTCGATGAGTATGGCGCTACTCGAAGAACGTTACGCCAATTCTGCAAGGCAACAGATGATATGACAGTATTAATCCGGGATGTTTTGATCCCCAATCCGGATATGAAATAATAATAGATAAATCTTGGTAAATTTAGGAAAGGTATAATTGAACTCTTGATGAGTTGCTATTTAAAGACCATAAAGATATCCACCGCAATTTGTTGTTAATATTTGCAAAGATTAACCATAAAAAAGCATCTTGGATGGATGAGAGAACCTCCAAAGTCTAAAGCCGCGTCAATGACAAAGAAAACTCCTGACATTGCTTCGCCGGTTGTGGTGGGGGTTCGATTATCGATTTTTGGATGAAATGGAGGGGAATTGGGTTTGTCGAGACGATTCAGGAATTGGGGAAAATGTTGCGATTTTTATTCAACTCCTGTAGTATACAATTTGAGCTAGTATCTACTATTTCGAAAATTCTTGATATTCATGTACTGTTGTTCCTCTTCAGTAAATCCCGCTCACAGGAAACCAGATAATTTATTATTGTTCTCAATAAATACTTTTTTATTGGTAATGAAGGTATTTGTATCACTTACAATTATTGGATTCTAATAGCATCCAATATAGTCAGCACAAACCTAAGTCCCCAATTCTAGCAATAAACCCATAGGTAATTGATCACTTGGATGATAATCCCAGTCATTATCAAATTTATGGATGGTACTTCCAATTTATTTGATAACATGTATTTTGAATCACTCTGATGGTATACTTCAATTACTTGCTTATCATTTTTCAAAATTTATCGTCTTTTAATTATTGTTATTTTTCCATTTATTACCATTTTTTATAGTATATGATCCAAGATCAAACCTTTACATTTCAAGAGATGGCTGAACTGGAACGACGGCGGCTTGTGGCAGCAAGTTTACGCAGCACATTAGCAGTATTGAATTCAAACCAGCCTTTAGAAAAATTGCTGAATTTCATTGTCAATCAAGCTTGTCCCTTATTAGATGCGGATGGGGCAGCCATATATCATCTTCAAATGGATGGCATTCTCACCATCCAGGCTCTAGTGGGTTTATCCAAGGAGTATGTTAAATATGCCAACATTCCATTAGGCAAGCTGGCAACCGGGCATGCCGCGTTATCTAAAAAGCCTATCTTTATTGAGGATACGCATACATTAATTAATGATTCAAACCTTCAACCCGACTTAATTGAAGCATTGAATTTTATGTCTCGAGATTATCGGTCGATTCTTTCGGTACCCATCGATATTCGTGAAGAAAGCTATGGGTCGTTAACCCTATACTATAAACAGTCCCATAAATTATCAGATGAGGATATTGCACTGGCAAAGGATTTTTCAGTTCAGGCTGCTCTGGTAATTGATAACGCGCGTCTGCGAATGCAAGTTCAACAAGATGCCGTGGAAGAAGAGCGTAATCGCCTGGCGCGGGAACTGCACGATTCGGTAACTCAAAATTTGTTTTCCGCCAGTCTTATCGCTGAAGCTTTACCAAAAATTATGCAGCGCGATCCTCAAAAAGGTTACGAGGGATTAAACGAGATCCGTTTGCTCACTCAGGGGGCGTTGGCTGAGATGCGCTCACTTTTACTCGAATTACGTCCCCATTCCTTAGAAGATGTAAAACTGGAAGATTTGCTTCACCAGCTAACCGAAGCTGCCTCTGGCAGGTTACGAAAAAAGGTGACGCTTAAGATAAAAGGTAAAACATTGTTACCCATCGATGTCCGTTTAACATTTTATCGAGTAGCACAAGAAGCATTGAATAATATTATCAAGCATGCGGAGGCAAACAACATTACGATTTTATTGGATATTGATGTAGACGAAAAAGAAGGATTTTGTAAAGAAGCTAAACTTACGATTATGGATGATGGCTGCGGTTTTATTGAAGGAGAAGATTCATCAAATCATATGGGATTTAGTATAATGAGAGAAAGGGCACAACTCATCGGAGCTCAATTAACTATTGAGAGTCGGTTAAATTGCGGGACAACCATTTGCCTTGATTGGCATCCGTGATATCGGGAGAGACTATGAACCAGGCTCATCCGATTCGCATATTGATTGTTGACGATCATGCCATGGTACGCAGTGGCTTGCGTATGTTCCTGATTGCCTTCGATGATATGGAATTAGCTGGAGAAGCGGGGAATGGCATAGAAGCAGTAAAGCTGACTGGTCAATTGCACCCAGATATCATTCTAATGGATTTAATTATGCCAGCTATGGATGGCTTAATGGCTACCCGTGAAATCCATAAAAAATACCCTGATATAAAAATCATCGCACTTACCAGTTTTTCCGATGCGCAATTGATTCATGATGCCGTGGAAGCTGGAGTATCGGGGTATTTATTTAAAAATACGACTGCTAATGAGCTGGCGAATGCCATCCGCTCTGTATATGGCGGCAACACAATTTTTTCACCCGAAGCAACTCGGGCATTAATGAGTAAACCTGTTTTCGAAGAAGCCGGATTTACAGAATTAACACCCCGTGAAAAGGAAGTATTGACATTAATGATCACCGGTAAAAATAATGCAGAAATATCAGAGATTTTATCTTTAAGTTTGTCGACAACCAAATTCCATGTATCTAACATTCTTTCAAAAATCAACGCTCGCAGCCGGGGAGAAGCCATATCGATTGCTATAAAGAATCATTTGGTCAAGATACCAGAGTAACCCGTTACATCTTTTATTATTATGAGAATCATGATTGCCGATCACAATGCGTCGATCCGCCTTGCCTTGCGGATGTTTTTACAAGTGCAAAATAATTATAATGTAGTGGCAGAAGTTTCTCGGATAGGAGAATTATTGAGGGATGCTCCAGTTACGCTCCCCGATCTTATTATTATGTCTTGGTCTCTGCCCGATATTCAATGCTATAGTTTATCGGGGTATAAAAATAAGCAGGAACGACCGTCGATCAATCAAGTGAAGGCAATTATTATTCATACACTTCACAATATCCCTTCAAAGCCGGAAATCATAGTCATCGCAGACTGCCCTGGTGATCTCTTACCTGTTCTTTATTCCCAAGCAGATGAATTTCTCTACCAGGGGGAGATGTCAGGAAAACTCCTCTCGCTCATCGAATCGATTCAAAATAAACGACAACGAATCTCACCTGAACTAAGGTATAGGGAATAATCAAAAAAACTATACTAAAGTATAGGATGAGACTGTTCTCATTTATCGTGTGTAAAACGCTAAAAATGTATACACTATGATTGTGATTATTCTTAAATGTAATTAGGAGGTATGTCGATGGCAAAATTTATCATGATCCATCCTGACAAATGTACGGGTTGCAAGAATTGCGTCGTGGCGTGCAGCTATGAAAAAGAAAACCACTTTCGCCCTTCGGCATCGCGCATACATGTGTATTCATGGGAGCGAGAAGGGATTTCGGTCCCCATGATGTGCCAACAATGCAGCGATGCACCTTGCGTTAGCGTATGCCCTACCGGCGCTATGCATCGGGTATTTGGCTCTTCTTTGATCGAATACGACTCAGGGAAGTGCATCCGCTGCCGTATGTGTGTTCAGGCTTGTCCGTTTGGCAACGCAGTATATGACAGTGTTACCGATCAAATTATCAAATGCGATACCTGCCATGATGATCCAAGCTGTGTGATTGCATGTCCTGTAAAAGCGATCGAGTATGTTGAAGAGAACGTAGCGACACGTTCAAGGAAGAAAGCTTTTGCAACGAAATTTAAAGAAGCTTTCCAGGAGGTGGCATGATGTTCGGTTGGACTGGTGTTATCCTTCGAGTTAATTTAACAAATGGTGAAATTAAAAAAGAACCTACGAATATGCAAGACGCTCGGTTGTTTATTGGTGCACGTGGTTTGGCTAGTAAAATCCTGAGTGATGAAATCGATCCTAAAATCGACCCACTTAGCCCTGCAAATAAATTGATTTTTGCGCCGGGTCCGCTTTCTGGCACTATGGCTCCTTCAATGGGGCGTTATAACGTTGTATGTAAAGCAGCATTAAATGGCGTTATTGCTGCATCTAATTCAGGCGGATCGTTTGGTCCAGAAGTAAAATTCGCTGGTTATGATATGATCATTGTTGAGGGCGCAGCCAAAAAGCCGGTCTATTTATGGATTTTTGACGATGAAGTCGAAATTCGCGATGCTTCTGATCTTTGGGGTAAGAATGTTCCCGATACTACTGATGCGATACGGGCTGTTACGGATGAAGATGCCAAAGTAGCTTGTATTGGCCCTGGTGGTGAGAAAAAGGTTCTTTTTGCTAATATTATGAACGAGATGCACCGCGCAGCAGGGCGCTCAGGTGTTGGTGCGGTCATGGGTTCTAAGAATCTTAAAGCGGTTGCAGTTGTGGGCACCAAACCAATTGAAGTGGCAGATCCGGAAGCCTTTGAAAAAGCAGTCATAGATGCTCGGAAGAAAATTTCCGAACATCCCGTTGGCGGCACCGGATTGCGCGTCTATGGCACCGATGTGTTGGTGAATATTTTAAACGGCGTTGGTTCGTTACCTACCCGCAATTTCCATGATGGTTACTTTCCGAGTGCCGATAAATTCGGCGGCGAAACATTAACAGCTAAATACCTGACCCGACCAAAAGGGTGTTTTTCCTGTATCATTTCTTGCGGCAGGGTAACTAAAGTAACCAATCCAAAATATGCCGGAGAGGGAGAAGGTCCTGAATACGAGACTGCCTGGGGTTTTGGTTCAGATTGCGGTGTGGATGATATGGATGCCATTACCAAAGCCAACTATTTATGCAATGAGCTTGGCATAGATACTATCACCTGCGCCACAACAATCGCATGCGCAATGGATTTGTATGAGAGTGGTTATATCACTCTTAAGGATACGGGAGGCTTGGCTATCCCATTCGGCAGCGCTGAGAATATGGTGAAATTGGTTGAAATGATCGGTAACCGGGAAGGTTTTGGCGATCAACTTGCTGAAGGTTCATACCGTTTGGCTAAACGATATGGACATCCGGAATTTTCCATGACTGCCAAGATGCAAGAGATGCCTGCCTATGATCCTCGGGGAGTCCAGGGTATTGGTCTTCATTATGCCACCAGCAACCGCGGCGGGTGCCATGTGCGCGGTTATACGATTTCACCTGAAGTGTTAGGTGTACCTTTTAAAGTTGATCAACATGCTACCGAGGGTAAACCGCAATTAGTGAAAACCTTTCAGGATTTAACCGCCGCACTCGATTCCACGGGTTCATGCTTATTCGCAACTTTTGGTATTGGTGCAGATGAATTGGCTGCTCTGCTTTCTGCGGTTACCGGCGTTCATTATTCAACCGAAGATTTCATGAAAGCAGGTGATCGCATTTGGAACTTAGAACGCCTATTCGACTTAAAAGCCGGTTTTACCGGAAAGGACGATCGTTTGCCGGATCGCATAATGAAAGAGCCCATCCAGACTGGTCCTTCTAAAGGTGAAGTGAGTCACTTGGATAAAATGCTGCCCGAGTATTATAAACTACGTGGATGGGATACAAAGGGAGTACCTACAGAAGAAAAATTGCAAGAGCTTTCACTTATATAAGTACAATAACAATTATCAATGGAAATGGGGCTGTCCTAAAAGTCGATTTTGTCATGTTGAGCGTAGCGAAACATCCCTTTTATGTAATGAATAGACCCTTCGCTTCGCTCAGGGTGACAGCCTACTTTTAGGACAGCCCCAATACTGAATATATCTTGCTTCGAACGATAATTAATGGTAATTAAATATTACGCAACTCTCCGCGACATTACGAGAACAAAAGAAGAAACCTGGCAATCTCCTACACCAACATTGCAGGATTTATTGAATGCTCTATGTAATAAATATGGCAGCACTTTTCAAAAATGGGTATCTTGTGAAAATGGTGGTTATGGTTGCTTAAGTATTTTTTTAATCAACGGACAGGATTATCGTAGTTTAAATGGGCTTCAAACCCAATTAAATCAAACCGACATCATATCGATATTCCCTCCCATTGCCGGCGGATGATTAGTCCTAACAGTTATTTGGAATGAATTCTGATATCTGGGGAGTGAGCAGTGAATACTCTAGCTGGTTTTTCTTTGATAGTATTATTAGGGGGGGTAGTTATCCAGATATTATTTGGTAAAATTCTAACCACTCGATTGAAAGGGTGGATTTCCTTTATCATAGGTGGAATATCATTTGGGGGGATACTGAGTTTAGCGCCTGTCATAATAAGAGGGCAAACCATAAAAGCCAATCTTTTCAATTGGCAAGCTGAGACTCCATTCAGTCTGTATTTCGATGGATTAAGTTTATTATTTGCTCTCATGGCAACGGGAATCGGTAGTGCAATCTTGTTTTATTGTATTGATTATATGCAACATGAAACTAATACAACATATTTCTATACGTTCATGCTAACCTTCATTGCTGGTCTGGTGGGATTAGTATCTGCGCACAGCCTGCTGATGTCATATCTGTGTTGGGAAATTATCGGTCTTTGTTCATATTTCTTAGTTGGATTTTGGTACCATGAAACAGATGCAGTTAATGGAGCGCGTAAAGTACTGGTGATGACTCATATCCCCGGATATGCATTCTTAATCGCAATATTGTTATTATATAAAAGCTCAGGCACATTTCTTTGGTCTGATCCAGCGATCTCAGCTCAATTCAACACCGGAATTTTTATCTTGATATTAATTGCTGCAATGGCAAAATCAGTCATGTTTCCACTGCATACTTGGATTCCCGAGGCAATGAATGCCCCAACACCGGTTTCGGCATTACTGCATTCAGCCTGCTATGTGAAAGCAGGCATTTACCTAGTAGCACGGTTATATTCGATTGTCCCCTGGCATCCTTCATGGAATTTTATTTTAATGGCAATAGGGTGCGTAACCATGATTGTTGGAGCATTGTTTGCTCTGATTCAAACGGATTTAAAACGGCTGCTGGCATTCTCAACCATCAGCCAACTGGGATATATCATGACAGCATTCGGTATTGGGACCCCTTATGGGGCATTAGCGGGTGCGTTTTATGTTTTTAGCCACGGATTATATAAAGGCACCTTGTTCTTATGCTCTGGAGCGGTGCAACATGCTGCTGGCACCCGCGATATGCGTCGATTAGGCGGATTATCCAAATATTTACCAGGAACAACGTTAGTTTGGTTGGTTGCGGCTGCTGCTATTATTGGTGTACCATTAACTAATGGATTTGTCGCTAAGTGGCTGCTTTATGACGCTGCCTTGGAATCAGGCGCTTGGGTGGTAATCATTGTCGCTTGGTTGGTATCCACGTTTACGGCTTTCTATATTCTAAAAGCCACGGTGAGTGTATTTTTTGGCGAACCCTCATCTGAATTGCAAATCGATGAAATAAACGATGCCTCTCCATTGATGCAGATGGGGATGGGTATACTGAGTGTTGCTTGCTTATTCTTTGGTGTTTTTCCTCAGGCGTTGGTAAGATGGATCGCTGCCCCGGCAATAACGGCAATGCAGTTTGCGCTGCCAGAAAAGATTACTTTCCTGGGATTGCGCGTTGATTCAAGCGGAGCGCCTATCACTGCAGGAGCACTTCTAACGATATCTGCCTTGCTAGTGGTGTTTTTTATTTTCGCTTTGCGCCGTCCAACTCCTAAAGGCGTCTCTTCTTTCACCGGAGGTGACCCTTTACCAGAGGGTGGGACACTCAATGCGGTGGATTTTTCAGAATTTGCAGAAGAATCCTTTTCACCAGCTTTTAGAATTTTGAATCCTGACCCTGTTTATCTGTGGATATGGCGAACTGTCACCAGGATAGCAGAATCTGTAAAAATTGGTTTCGGTTTTTTTGAAAACAATCTGGTCGCTTTTTTAATCGGCGCGATACTAATAATTGCAGCTTTGGTTTTTGTGATTTGATCGGAGACAGATGATGGCGTTGTTCGAATATACCGGTTTTGATTGGAAAATTGCCTTAACAACGGTCGCAATGATAATATTTGCAGCAGCAGAAATTTACGCCTATCAGATCTCACAAGGCAAGCTCTTCCCCTGGGTCAATCTAGCAGTCTCAGTAATGATTATTGCTGCATTATGGATACCTGTTGAATTTTTACAAATGATATTATTGGATATTTCCGCCCTGGTTTTAGTCGCCTGGGTATGGACACAGGATAAAAAAGCTGGAAAATTATTTCTGACAGCGGTAATAATTGGTTCTGTTTTTGTTGCTCTCGGAATGGTGATTGGAGGATTCTTTAACGAGCAGGCAAATCACTTCGACGGGATGCGGGCGAAAATCGTTATATATTTGATTCTGGTTGGTTTTGCTTTCAAACTTGCCGCGGTTCCGTTTTCTTTTTGGCTGGCGCCTCTCAGCGAAGGTACATCGGTCATGACCTCAGTGTTGGTGATCTCCTTGTTGGACATTGCCGAGTTTGGTGAATTGGTTTTATTGAGGGTTGAGGCTCCATGGATTTTTAGCTCAGCTGCCTGGATTTGGATCATGCTGGCGTTACTAAGCATGTTCGGCGGTGCGTTACTGGCTTTATCTCAAACGAATGTACGTCGCATACTAGCGTTTTCCACAATCGACGATTTCGGTTATCTGATGCTTGGATTAGCAGCCGGTTCTGTCGGTGGAATTCTAGGCGCAATAATTGGCGTTCTATCGCATTCATTATGCAAGTTCTTACTCTTTGGGGCTGTAGGCATTGCTGAAGATGATGTAAAACATCCACTATCACTGGAAGATAGAGGGTTGGCTGGGCGTCATCCTGTGGCAGGAGCAGCTTTCATTACTGGTGCATTGGGGATGATTGGCATTCCCCCATTGTTAGGATTTTTGGGTAGATGGCGGTTATATTTCAGCGGCATCGAAGCCGGCGGAGATATTTTAGTCATTGTGATGGCAGGAGCAACAGCATTAGCCTTGCTTTATTATGTTCGGGTTATCCATAAGGTATGGTTAGGGCAAAACTCGGGGAATTCAAATCCAATTTCGAAACGTTATCGATGGATTGATGTGACGTTCATTATTATCATTGCATTATTACTGGTAGCCGGAATATTCCCTAAAATATTACCGGGTTGGGGTGGGAGGTAGATCATGAGTGTTTTTTCCAGATTAATTAGCTATTCTAGAAAACGCTCGCCATGGGTTTTTCGGGTTAATGCTGGTTCATGTAACGGATGTGATATCGAAATAACGCCATGCTTCAGCCCGCGTTATGACGGCGAGCAGATTGGAGCGCTGATGCAAGGAAGCCCCAAACATGCCGATATTCTACTGATCTCAGGGCCGATCACATTGCGCACTAAAGAAATTGTGAAGGATATCTACCAACAAATTCCATCACCTAAGGCGGTTATTGCTTTGGGATCCTGCCCGGCGAGCGGAAATGTGTTCAGTGGAAGCCCGACAATTGTTGGATCTGCAGAAGCGGTTGTTCCAGTTGATCTTTATGTACCCGGTTGCCCGCCGCGCCCGCAGCAAATTTTGGAGGCGATCCAGTTAGCAGCCAAAATGTTGGAAAAGGGAGAAACTCACTCTCAAAAGGAGGCTCATTATGGATAATTGGTGGCTGCGGGCGCTATTTTCAATTTTTATCTGGCCGGGATTGTTATGTGGTGCATTGTTTGGATGGTTATTATTGTGGATAAACCGAAAATCTCTGGCGCAACTCCAAGGCAGACAAGGACCTCCCTTTTTTCAGCCGTTTTTCGATTTCTGGAAACTCATCGGAAAAAAGACAATTATTCCTGTTGGGGTGAGTTGGGCAATTTTCTACTCGCTGCCCATAATCAGCCTGTTTTCAATAGTTTTTGCCTTGGCAATTTTACCGGTTCCGTGGGGTGGGGCTATCTCTTTCGAAGGTGATTTGGTGCTGTTCATCTACCTGTTGGAAATGCCAGCACTAATAGATATATTGGCGGGATATGCCACGCGCTCTGTTTATGCCCAGGTAGGGTCGACTAGAGAAGCGTTATTGACCATTGCCTATAATCTACCGTTTTTAAGCGGTTTAATCGCTTTGGCTTTGCGCTTAAAAACATTTCAACTTTCTGTTTTTACTTCAGCGCCGATTTCCATTGCCACGGTGATTACCGCTCTTGCTTTGTTTATCGCATTACTAGCTCAGCTAAAAGTCAATCCATTTTCTATACCCAACGCTGAGCAAGAAATTGTCGCCGGTATCCATGTAGAATATAACGGGTTGCCACTGGCATTATTTGAATTAGCTCATGCTTTAGAAGTTTCTACTTTGGCAGGCTTGATCGCGATATTATTCCTTGGTGCGATAACTGCGCCATGGTTGAAATTAGTTATTTTCATTTTTATATCAATTCTGATTATTGTGCTGGTTAGCATTATAGGCGCAGGCACAGCCAGATTGAAAGTTCAGCATGCATTTCGATTTTATTGGACCTGGGGCTTGATTGCTGCAGTGTTGGTGTTTATGGCGTCTTTGGCTTTGTGAGGTGAAAGGTTAAGATGAATATTTTTCAAATAGTCTTCCATAATTACACATCGCCTTCGCGAACTCGAAAACCGGATAATAAGGTAGCGTATCCGCTCGATTATCGCGGTGAGTTGACTCACAAAACCGAGCTGTGCACTTTATGTGGTACTTGCGTTTATGTGTGCTCTCCGATAGCGATCGAAATTACCCGAGAGGCGGAACGCGGGGTGTGGGATTATGACGGCGGCAGGTGTACATACTGCGGTAAATGTGTGGAGTTTTGCCCTACTGGTGCATTGAATTTTTGCGATCACTCACCGTCAACAATTACAAATCGGCAGCAGGAATTGATCAAAGATATTGTCGAATATCGAAGCTGTACCCGCTGCGGTGCAAAGATTATCCCCATTCCAATGGAGACACTGGTGAAGCTATATCATTCCGAGGAAGCTGCTCAATATGCCTCGAAAATCTATGAACTTTGCGAACGCTGTCGCAGCCGACTACATAGTCAATCTATAAAATCTGGTATTAGTGGTGTGAATGGTTAGTGTTGGAGAACCAAGATGGATGAAGTGATTAACGAGTTGACCAAGCTTGCTGGACAAAGGCAATTTGATAAGCGCAGTGATGGTTATTGGTTCGACATTCCCCATTTGGATGTCATCGAGATGGCGCAAATGATGTTGAAAAATCGGGTGCGCCTGTGCACCATGACGGCTATTGAGCGAGAAGATGGTGAGACAGATATAATCTATCATTACATTGGCGGAAAATCTGCATTCAATATCCGCGTTACCACTCAGGGACAAACGCTTACCTCTCTCGCCAATTTATTACCCGGCGCTGCCTGGATTGAGCGTGAAATCCACGATCTTTACGCAGTTAATTTTGATGGCCATCCCGATTTACGCCCCCTGGTACGCCCGAAAGAGTTGCCGGTAGGATTTTACCGTAAATCGGTATCGGCAGATATCAAGAAAGGAAGCGAGGCAAAATAATATGCCTTATAAGATTCCTATTGGCCCATTACACCCTGCGTATGAAGAACCCTACAAAATCATTGTATCCTGTAAGGGAGAGGTAATCGAGGACGTTCAGGTTGAAGTAGGTTTTGTTATGCGCTCGGTAGAGCTTTTAACTCAGCAGCGTAATTACACTCGTGATTTGGTATTGGTAGAACGGGTGTGCGGTATTTGCTCAAATGTACATGCCAGCACATTTGCCATGGCTGTAGAACGGATCGCTGGTATCGAAGTGCCAGCGCGGGCGCGCTATATTCGCACTATCGTTGCAGAACTAGAACGGCTACATTCTCACTTGTTATGGGCGGGGGTTGGTTCAGAAGACATCGGTTATCGTAGTATGTTTATGGAAATCTATGCCTTGCGAGAACGAATTATGGATATTCTGGAAACCATTTCAGGTAATCGGGTAAATTATGCCATGATTACCCTGGGTGGAGTGACCCGCGATATAACCGATCCGAAGGGAATTCTAGAGGGTGTGGCCGAGGTGCGGAAGACGCTCGAAAAAGTCATTATCCCGATATTCTCTAGAGATCCGACCATCACCGCTCGTACAAAAGGTATTGGAATATTATCCAAAGAGGATGCGATTGCATATGGAACGGTAGGACCTTTGGCGCGTGCATCAGGCATCGATGAAGATGTACGTGAGAGTATGCCTTATGCTGCGTATGGCGAATTGGGATTTAAAATAGTCGTTCAAGAATCTTGCGATGTACAGGCAAGAGTTTTTGTTCGGGCATTGGAAATGCTGGAAGCAGTCCGATTAATTGAAGAAGCATTGAAAAATCTGCCGGCAGGACCAATCCGTCCTGATGAAACCCCGCTAGCGATACCAAAGGGAGAAGCCACTGCTCGCTCTGAAGCGCCGCGGGGTGAAGTTTTTTATTATGTTGCATCGGATGGAAGCGATACACCTGCCCGAGTGAAAATTCGCACGCCGTCATTTGTCAATATCCCTTCGGTTAGGGCAATGGTTAAAGGACAATACCTGGCAGATTTGCCCATCATCCAAGCATCGATTGACCCATGTTGCTCGTGTACCGACCGGTGATTGCTAACGAATATACGCTTTATTAAGTGCTACTAGAGCAATTGTCTATTGCATAAAATTCGTCCCATCCGAGAGCACCTGGGATAAACCGCCGGCCATGTCCATGGCGTAGGTGGTGGTTGTGTAATTTACAGTCTGCTGCAGGCGGTCGCCCAGGCCGTTGTAGGCGTAGGTGTAGGTGTTCGTTCCGTCGCTAAAGGCGGTCAGGCGGTTGGCAAGGTCGTAGGTATAGGTGTTGATGCTTTCAGAGAGGAAGATATTTCCCACCCAATAATTCATAATTATCCTCGGTGATCTAGGCGCCCCCGGCGCGATTCGAACGCGCAACCGTCTGATCCGAAGTCCTAGAACAATCGTTCTATACCGTATATGTAGTCTATTTAGTCTACAGAGTCCTATATATGGGGGGGTAATTTGTATATTTTGTCTATATTTTCCATGCTTTGGCACCCCATTTGCACCAGTTCTGCACCAGGCATGATGGGAGGGAAGGCAGCTCTTTCTCTTGAGTCTTTGACAAAGAACTGTAAGACGCCTATAATATATTCGGTATTACGAATATGATACTTCCTAAACTTACACCCTCCCCACAAAAAATCTCCAAACTGTTCCGCATTTTAGGTCAGCCTTCACATATAGAAATATTACCGGCAATTGACACCGTAACCACCAGCTTCTTCGATCCTGACGGAGCCTAGCACGATGATGACCGCATCGAGTAACTAGCCAACGATGCAGGCATCTCGCTGCGCATGGGCTGTTTTTTCAACCCTGGTGCGGGCATTGTGGTGCACAGCTTAACGCCCGAAGTGATGCGCCATTTCTTCTAAAACCAGATAATATGTTTCCAGAAACTGTACCAGGAAATGTGCATCCATTTTGGCAGAGAAGTGAGCGCCGTACGCATGTCAGTTAGGCTGGTTTCTACTTTGCCGATGTGCAGGCGATGCTGACCTTTGCCGCCAGGTTGCTCGACCGCATGGTAGAGGAGATCGGTGACCGCTAGATAAGCACAGAGATGTTGTGCTCGTTGATCGCATTCGGCATAAGCTTTTTGAAGAATTGCTCCTGCCCTTCATCTACTGTGGTGATAAATGCAAGGTTGGTAGAAACCAGGTATTCTGCGCACCATAGAACCACCGCACATGGCAGCAAGAAAATATCCTTTGGATGAATGCCAACCAGGACGTTAACTTTCTGAAACAATGCTTTTGCTCAGTTGTGATAGAGGGAAAGTCATGGCAAACGATAATAGCAACTATTAAAACAGTTGCTATTCGTTATATTTCAGGATAATTGTATTATAATAATAGTTGTTCAATGGATATCGATTCATTCTAAACTGGCAACAAGGAATTTACGGGAATGACCAATTCAATCTCACCTCCCAATTCAAAGGGAAATCCCCAACAGAGCCGCGGGCGTAAACGCAAAGATTTCATCGATGTCCTGCAGCACGATCAGGCTAATAGACCTATCACATCGGTGGATATAGGACAACGGCTGCGGGAAATCCGTTCTGAACGCGGCATTTCTATCCGCGAATTAGCCCGTAAAAGTAAGTTGAATGTCAACACAGTCAGCGCTATTGAAAATGGAAAGAACTCACCCAACGTGGAAACCCTACAGCAATTGGCCTTTGCCCTGGGGATACACATTGCCGCGTTTTTTGAAGATAACACGCCAAATAAAAAAATCGCCTATTACCAGCTCAACCAACGCCCAAGAATTGCTTTCGCTCATGGCGTGCTGGAAGATCTGAGCGCCGGAATGTCGGCGCGCGGCATCGAAGCATTCCTGGTGATGCTCAAACCCCATTCCAACAGCGGCGATAACCTGATGGTTCACACCGGGCGCGAGGTGATCTTCTGTTTGGAAGGGCAATTAACCTACACCATTGAAGATCAGGTCTTTTTGTTGAACCCAGGCGACAGCCTGTTCTTTGAAGCGCACTTGCCGCATCGTTGGCAAAATAATGGCGCCACCCCCACCCGCTCGCTGCTTGTGATCTGCCCAGCCGACGAACAAGATCGCCCAACAGAACAGCATTTCGTACCCCCAACAACCAGCCTGGATGAGACTTGAAGTATTGAAACAAACTTGAGAGCATCATAGGAGACTAACCATTATGTTGCATACTGTATTGATCGTATCGATTATCTTTGTGCTCACGGTTATTATGATCATGAGCGGACGCGGCGGCGGTAACTTTTATGTCATTGCGCTGGTGCTTGCGGGAGTTCCGGTTCACACGGCTTCCACAACCAGCCAGTTCATTTTAGTAGCCAGCGCGCTTGCCGGAGCGCTGGTTTTCGGAAAGGCAAAGACCATGTCCTGGCCGCTGGTGTTATTTTTCGGTGGGTTGAATGCATCCATGGCATTTATCGGTGGATTTCAAGCCCATTTGTTTGCGGGTCAAACGTTAAAGATCATTTTATCGATCATTCTGGCGATTGCCGGCGCTGCCATGCTGCTCCCAGAGAAGCAAGCATCCAAGACTGCCGTTTCACGCTTTGGCTATTGGAATATTGTGGAGAAAGAAAATTGGTATGTGATCAACTTATGGGTGGCTGTGCCTTTGACCCTGGCGACCGGCTTCTTCTCTGGTATGGTGGGCATCTCTGGCGGCTCGTTTCTAGTGCCGCTGATGGTGGTGGGTTGCGGGGTTCCCATGCGGACAGCGGTTGGAACTGCAACGGCTATGCTCGCCGCTACGGCATTGACAGGCTTTGCGGGTAACGCCCTACATGGCGGTTTTGATCCGGCTTTGGCGATCCCATGTGGTGTTGTTGCCATCATCGGCGGTCTGATCGGCGGCAGATTTGCGCTGAAAACAAAACCGAAAAAACTCAAAACGATTTCAGGCATCATCACCATCATAGCTGCTGTGCTGATGATGGTGAACACATTGGCTGGCAAATAATTCTTCTATAGTGAACATGTACAAAAACGTTTCTTGCTGTTGCTGGAGGGATTGTTGTTTATGCATGACAGGCTGTACGCCATGGGGAGCGCACCCTCCACCAGGATTCTCATATCGATCATTACCAACAAGTTTATCCTCATCAATTAATAATTCAGGAGAAAAGAAATGGAAAATCAATCGTTTGACAAATGGCTGGCAAATCTCGACTTGAGCTTTTGGGGCACGGGGCAGCACAAGGTAACGGCAGCCCAATTCTTTGAACGGCAGCAGAGCGAAGGCGCAGTATTGTTGGATTTACGCTCGCGTGATGAGGTGGGGCAACTGGCTTTACCTTTTGCATTGCATATCCCAATCAATGAGCTGCCTATCCGTTGGCAAGAAGTGCCCAGCGATCGCCTGGTGGCTACTTTTTGTTCATCGGTCACCCGCGCTGTGGTGGCCTGGGTTTTCCTGCAGTTGCATGGATTAGAAAAAGTGCGCATCTTAGATGCTCGCTACAACGATTTGACCGAGGAACTCTTACCGGGAAAAGTCTATAAGCGCATCTATAAGTGATTACTTGAACCAGCCTGGCACATCAATGCTGTACTGATTGGCAGGTAGTGTGCCAGGCAAGCAAACCATAAGAAGGAGGTAGAAATGAGTGGCAACCACTGTGTTAAATTCTGGCATGGTATTCCGCGCGATGAAATCTTGTGGCAGCCACTGGTGCAATCCTGCCTGTGCGACGGCTGCGGGTTGTGCGTAACGAGCTGCCCGGCTAACGCGCTTTCATTCGATTTCGAACTAAAGCTCCCCTTTGTAGAACCAATGCGCTGCCTGGTAGGCTGCTCGATCTGTGCATCAATATGCCCTAACCAAGCCATTTTAATACCAGATTTTCAGACACTCAAGGATATCATCGAATGTCATCATCTAGAAGTAACCGCCCGCAAGGAATTAAAAAGCCATCGGCGGCGATATAATAGCATGTTACCGCAAGCCTACGGTACCAACGACCTGGATGATCTCCATAACTGAAGGTAGAAAAATCGCTTTAGTTGATAGCAATATCATAATTAAGATTTCTTTACTTCTTTAGCTTGAATATCATTGTGCAAATCCCATAGATGCCTTTTCCCATAATCTGTACAATTGCGTCAGATTTCGAAATTATTAACTCTGCTAGTGAAGTGTAAAGATATCCTGGTTATAACAGGCGAATTTCTGCCATCATTACAAAATAAAATAGCTATTGGCATTCTTCAAGAGCGGTATTTATTAATTTTATGTGATTATAAATATATCTCTTACTCCCAACTGACTACACCAACAACCAAATCTTATAATTTACCAAACAAACGGTAGAGCTCCAACAACACAGTATGGTATTTTCTTACTAATTCAAACCTTTTAATTATCTTGTCTTGTCAAGATGTCGGGTTGGATTATTCTAATCTCCTATAAGTCTCTTTCAACTTGCAAGTTGATAATTTTTCAAAAAGACCAATGACATTATTCACTCAAAAATCAAGGATAAGGAGACATAATCATATTACTAAAACTCTTGACAAAGAACATGGATAAGCCTATAATATATTCGGAATAACGAATATGTCATCACAAAAACTAACACCCTCCCCTCAAAAAATCTCCAAGCTTTTCCGCCTTTTAGGACAGCCTTCTCATCTGGAAATTTTGCTGGCTATTGGGAAGGGGGAAGCCTGCGTGTGTCATTTAAAAGCGGCAACAGGATATCGGCAGGCTTATATCTCACAACACTTAATGGCTTTACGCCGGGAGGGTTTGGTTTCTTTTCGGAGGGATGGTCGAAATATCTATTATCGCCTTATTAATAGTAGTCTACTCGATGTAATCTTTGAAGCCGC
>JAAZNS010000042.1 GCA_012798185.1 Chloroflexota bacterium
CATAGCCCGCTGCGATGACACCGCCCATGCTTGTGCCTGCAAGATAATCCACCTGGATCCCTTCACGCTCCAAAGCGCGCAATACACCAATATGAGCCAGCCCACGCGCACCACCGCCACTTAATGCCAGTCCAACAGATGGCCTGTTATGCGTTATCATTGCCACCTCTCATTTGCTTAGTATAGATACCAATCGCTTCTTGGAGATGCTCTTTGCGAAAATCAGGCCAGAGAACGGGCATACTCCAGAAAACTGCGTTCGCTGCACGCCAGAGAAGGAAGTTGCTCAGGCGCCTTTCACCGCCCGTACGCACGATCAGATCAACATCCGGCAGATCCGGGAGGTACAGATAGTGTGAAAAAGTGGCTTCGTCGATTTGAGAGACCTCCAGATTACCTTGTTGATGATCCGAAATGATTGCTTTCATGGCATCCATGATTTCTGCCCGTCCTCCGTAATTGAGGGCTAGATTCAAGTTCAAACAAGAGTTCGCTTTTGTTTGCAGGGCCGCTTTATCCAAAATGTCCAACAGCGAGACGGGGAGCCCTTCCCGGCTCCCCATGAGTTGCAGACAGACCCCATTACGCTGTAAGCCTGGCAATTCTTGCATTGTGTATTCTTCCGCCAAGCGCATCAAGAAATCGACTTCCGACTTTGGACGGCACCAGTTTTCGGTGGAGAAAGTATATAAAGTTAAAATCTTAACCCCAATTTCAGCGCAATCTTCAACAGTCCTTTTGACCGCTTGCACGCCTTGCTGATGTCCGGCGATTCGGGGAAGTCCTCGTTGCTGCGCCCAGCGGCCATTTCCATCCATGATAATCCCCAGATGCTGGGGAATATCCATTTGACTAAGATTCATGGACATCTATGGATACACCCTTAAGATCGATCTTGCAGGTATTGTTCGTGCCAGATTGATTCGGATAAGTTCTCGTATTGCTCGCCGTAGTGTTCCAACCCTTTCGCGTAATCCGGGTCAAGCAATGCTGCATGAGCGCTTTCATCGATCGGCTCCGGCTCATGCCTGGCGATTAACTGACTTAAGACAGTATGGTGATCTCGATTCAAACACGGCGCCAGCCAGTTACCTTTGCTTTGCATGTAACTTTCCTGCCAACCGCGGATGGCTGCAAAGAAAGGATTTGCCCAGACATCGTTCAAAGTGCCACCCTGTGCATAAATCTCCTTGACATTAACTGGAGAGTAAGGCACAAAAACACAGGGTGAAACATGACCGTTCCAATCGATATACAGGTATCCTCCGCCACGCGCACGGCCGCCAGCGATACATCCATTGGAGAGTGTGCCGTGATTCCAGAAATCAGCCAGGAAAATTTTACGTTTTTTGACGATCTCCCATGAGCGCTTCCACATCCAAAGCCGTTGCTCCGGAGTCGGCATCAGATCCAGGGTAAATGAACGACCGATAGGCATGTATTGGAAGATCCATCCATAAAAGGCTCCCTGCTGTTCGAAAAAGTAATCGATGAATTCTTCTGATAATATTTCTTCGACATTGTGCCTGGTGGCTGTCAAGGAAATCCCAAAAAATACGCCTGCTTTGCGTAACTGTTCCATGGCCGCCAGAATCTTATCAAATACGCCCACACCTCGCCGCTCATCGGTTCGCTCATGCCAACCTTCAACTGAAATAGCCGGGGTCACATTTCCTAAAGCAGCTATTCGCTGAGCAGTTTTTTCATCAATCAAGGTTCCATTGGTGTAGAACATGAATAATACGTCCGGATGTTTTTCTGCTGCATCTAGCAAGCCCTTTCCTTCAGATCGGTAAGCCAGCGGTTCTCCGCCGCTGATGACCAAGAATCTTACGCCCCACAGTGTTTTTGCCTCAGTGATAATGCTGTCAAAAGTGGACCAATCCAACTTTTCTGCGGTGGGTCCGGCACTTGCATAACAACCTGTACATTGCAAATTGCAAGTCTTCCCGGGACTAATCGTCAACGTACTTGGAGGATTCATTCCAAATTCCTGGGTGAAGCGAGCGATTGCTGATTGTTCCCCTCCCTGGACCAGGGCTCCATGAATCAGGTTGTGAGCAATAGAACGCAATGTTGCCTCAGATAATCTGCGGGCAAGTATCCGATCGAAGGTTTTTATGAAAGCATCTCCGAACAATGTCAGATCAGTCAATGTGCCAGGTGGGAGAGAAGATAATAATGGGTTGGCAGGACGAATGCGGGAAGAAACAAATTTTCCTGTCTGTAATACGCCGTACCGCAAGGGTGCTGATTTTGAAAGGAGGGGGGATATTCCCACAGCAACATCCAGCCCCGCGTTGAAAGCCTTATTTTTTAAAAACCCATTTGTAAGTGAATTTGCAACCATTTTCTACCTCCATGTAGATCGTTTGAGTGTGCGCATCTTCTGCTGGCTTATTTGATGCTCTTTACGAAATTAAACCCGGCCCAGGATCATTTATTTCTCTTCCGCCAATCCAGATACCACGCCAGGATAAGCGCCAAGCCGAAGAGAAGTAACAGGTATCCATATACGAAGGGATTGGTGACTGTTAGGTTTATGACATAACTCCAATGGTTTCGATTGTTTTCTTTCCAATCGTTTACTCTTTTTCTTGCCTGCCTAGAGTTTCTATCTTTGATGCCAAATCCTGTAGGTCTTGCTTCGTAACCGGGCCTAGTTCATCCAAGGTGCTCTTCACCTCGTCATGAATCAGTTTACGCAAGCTCTGGCGTTCTTCCTCGCCACGCTGAACCAGCCCTTCGACCCACTCTTTCGCTTCATCCCTATGAACCTCACCTCGATGGGTCAGGTCTTCCACGATCTTTTGGGCTTTCTCATGGGTCATTGAGAGAATGCCGATTCCTGCCAAAAGACTTTGTTCAAACAAGGTACGCATATCAACCTCCTTTTCGGGTTATTGATCTTCTGCATACAAGGCAATGCCGATCATTCCCGGCCCCACGTGGACGCCGATGGCCGGGCTGAGTTCCAAAGTAAATACTTCTTTGCATTGGAGATGGCGAGTAATTTGATCGCGAAAATCTTGAGCGATCTGTGGCGCATTCGCGTGGATGACACCGAGATGGAGAGGATGCCCATTGGCTTTCTCTTCCGCCAGAGCCGTTAATCGTTGTAAAGCCTTACCTTTAGTTCGTGCACGTTCCAAGGCATCGAGCTTCCCATCCAAATCGAAGTACAAGATGGGCTTGATGTTGAGCACCGTGCCCAGATAGCGGAAAGCCCCGCCTATCCGCCCGCCGCGATGTAAATA
>JAAZNS010000415.1 GCA_012798185.1 Chloroflexota bacterium
TCCAAGAGCTTCCGGATGGTTTGTCGTGCGTAACGTTCGGACATGCTCAGCAAGCCTTCCGTTTGGAGCGCCAAGCGCTTTACCCACGTCTTCCCATCGTTCTCTGGCACATGAAAACGGACGCTCCATGCCCAAGCATCCGATCGATGGAAGATGTTGTGCATGTCGTCCATATCTCCCGATATGTAACGCTAACTATGTAACGGCACAACACACGC
This sequence comes from Chloroflexota bacterium, assembly GCA_012798185.1. Lineage (GTDB taxonomy): Bacteria > Chloroflexota > Anaerolineae > Anaerolineales > UBA4823 > JAAZNS01. The sequence goes on from JAAZNS010000415.1 coordinate 219, forward strand.
CGCAGTTAAAGTCATCCTATGATATTGTTTTGTAATGATAAATTTTACAAAACAGAGAAAGAATGAGAGTGTCCTAGGACGGATCGACATTCAGGATTCCCATTGGGGTTCCTTGGTGATTCATATGTTTCTGGATCAATCAGGGACTGTGGATGGGTGTTAAGCGATACGAGTTGGGTGAGGCGCAATGGAAAAGGATTGCGCCGCTGTTGCCCGGCAAAGCCGGCGATCCGGGGCCGACAGGCTCGGATAACCGCTTGTTCGTGAACGGGTGTTTGTGGGTTTTGCGCTCAGGCGCGCACTGGTGTGACCTGCCTGAACGTTACGGTCGATGGAAGACCGTCCACCGACGGTTCAGCAGGTGGTGTCATGCCGGTGTATGGGAACGAGTATTCGATACATTAGCCGCAGACCGGGACAATCAGTATCTGATGATAGACAGTACCATCGTTCGTGCTCACCAACAGGCAGCGGCTGGAAAAGGGGGCACAAGATCAGGCGCTGAGGCGAAGTTGATCAAGGTTCCAACGGCAACCCCGGTGGAATATCAACGTAGGGGCTCCCGAGGTGGACTGACGACCAAAATCCACATGCTGGCGGACACGTTCGGCCGACCGCTGCGTTTTATCATCACACCGGGATAGTCCAGCGACATCGCCGTCGCGCCGGACCTTCTGAGCAGGCAAGATACCAGAGCTCTCCTCGCCGACAGAGCCTATGACAGCAATGACTTACGAGCGTGCATCGCAGACATGGAGGTGCAAGCGGTGATCCCTTCAAAGCGGAACCGTAAAATATTCATTCCCCCACGACACCGTCATCTATAAGCATCGTAACCAGATCGAACGCTGCTTCGGACGTCTCAAACATTTCCGCCGCTTTGCTACCCGATATGACAGACGCCTCATTCACTTCACGGGTTTCGTTCATCTCGCCGCAGCCACAATCCGGATGCAATGAATGTCGATCCGGCCTAATATGTACCCATTAACTTATTGATTAAATGTTGTTATTTTTAATTTTTTGATTCGAATCCTACACAAAATACCACTCCAAAGGGACCACTAATCAGCCTGCCAAAACTCTGAAATCAGGACCCAGACGCACAAACCAACGGTTCTTCAATCTCTCCAAGCATCTTTTATATTATATGTCATAATTAATATTATCGTGTATTTTTACACATATGTGCCTACAAGGGAGCTCTGCCATATTTTAGAGAAAAATTATGACTGAAAATCTAGAAGAACATATACCAATCTCTGGAAATTCGGAAGAGTTGCGGAAGATCATTGCAACCCTTGAAGATATTAGAGAAAATCTATCAGAGAAATCAGAAATAGAAAATCTCTCTAAGGAAATAGAGAAAATAAGAGATGAAATAAAAAATGGAAAAAATATTTACGACAACATATCACAATCACTTCGTAGCATAATTGAGGGTATTGTTGCCTCCGAAATTTATGACATCATTCCTGATGGCATTAAATCTTCAATAAAATCAAGGATACTGGGCAACAATAGAAAACCCACCAACACTGATGCACAAGAAATTTTCGTAGTTCGCTTTAGAATACTGCAACAATCGGTGCGTGCTTTTAAAATGTGCGCCAGCACTAACCGTCCTTTCACCTTCACTTTCAATGACCTGGATATGGTTGTTTTGTGTGACCATAGATTGGCAGTATATCTAAAATTAGCTCTTGACGATTGTAACGCGCCATATCCAATCGAACAGGAGCAGCGGGTAAGATTGACTGTTTTTTCGAAAAAAGAATCAGAGAAAATAGCAATGTGGCTTGTGGGATTAGAAGAAGAACTTGCACTTGCAATTTTGAAGGTATCCAAAAAAACGCCTGAAGGCGTCATAAGAGACGCACTAGAAGAACTGCATGGGGCTTAATTTTTTAACTTTTCGTTTTTTTTGTAATACAATAAAAATATGGTTCTGAAATATAACTTCTACCACTTTAATTACAGAAAAATCAGTCAACTCTTTATTTACTTTAAGGTTTTAATTTATTCAATATTGATCTATCCACTCCAAAGTGAGCCTACCGGTGACAATTAGGACACAGCGCAGCGACCAAAGCGCGATGATCTGGACATCGTCTCTCGGTTTGTAAATGTGATGCTCTTCAAGATAAAGCTGCCTATACCAGTCAAAAAACGGAGCAAGATTTTTATAAGATTCACACTTACCCGCGGCACGGGCAAGAACGTAGTCTCGCGCGGCTTTGCTGCGTGCTCTGACATTTGCCAACACGACGCGAGGTCTCGCCTCATTAGAAGCAAGAGCTGCTTGGAATGCTCGCTTTCGTAGTTCCGTTAACAGTGTTGCTTCACCAAAAGCGACTTCCGTGTAGCTTTTGTAATAGGCGCTACCATCCTGACCAGCTTCATTCATGTCGATTGCACGGTCGCTGATCACATCAACAATCGTTTCCCGGAGGCGGTCTTTCGGACTGGTCCGTATGACCCGGTTGTTCGGCAACTCTTCGCTTTGATTCGGTGTATCGGAGGCAACTCCAAGCTCTCTGCGAGCTTCAAGAGCCTCTGCGACCATATCAGACTGCTCAATGCCCCAATCCGGTCGCCATTCGCCTTGAAGGGGCGGGAAACCTGCCTGTTTCA
>JAAZNS010000043.1 GCA_012798185.1 Chloroflexota bacterium
AAATCTTTATGATAAGCAAAAAGTAAATACGAATCTCGTTCGATGGGTTGACAAACCTCTTCTGCTTGCTTTTGAATTTGACGGGTCATTTCCTGGCGTTCCCGATTTTGATCATCGAGGTATTGAGCAAGTTTACCGGTCTGTTGTACATCGTCTGAGAGCAAGAGGCTTACCGAGGTCATTGCGGTATCGAGTCTTCCGGCTGCATTTAACCGGGGTCCTAAAATGAAACCAATATGATAAGCATTCAATGCAACTGGATTTATTCCCGAAGCATTGATTAACGACAAGATTCCCTGGTTATGTGGATTTTTTAATTGATCGATTCCTCTTTTCACTAAGGAGCGGTTTTCACCGGTAAGCGGCGCTAAATCTGCAACTGTTCCCAAGGCAACCAGGTCGAGATAATGATTCGGGTTACGTGGATCATTCCATGTATCCTCAGGTGGAGAGATAACGTTGGCATATCCAGCGATAGCGCAGGCAAGTTTATATGCCAGACCAACACCAGCTAGATCTTTTTGAGCATACGAATCGCCTGGTTGTTTGGGATTGATAATAGCATTTGCGGGGGGTAATTCATTAAATGGCGAGTGATGGTCGCTAATGATCAAATCGAGGTTAATCTCTCGGGCAAATTCTGCCTCCGCAATTGAGCGAATGCCGCAATCCACGGTAATTACCAAACGAATACCTTCTTTGTGAAGGTTTTGAAGTGCATCTTTTCTTAAACCATATCCTTCTTCGAACCGATTCGGTATATATGGAATTACATCTGCATCGAGTGATCGAAGAAATTTTGCAAGAAGGGCGGTTGCTGTAATTCCGTCTGCATCATAATCGCCATAAATTGCTATTCGTTCGTGATCACTTATTGCCCGGATAACTCGATCGGATGCTTCTTTGATCCCCAGCATTTTTTCGGGTTCTGTTCCTTGCGGTTGACTTGCCTCCAAGAATCGTTCCGCTGATTCCTTAGTACGATACCCGCGGTTAAATAGTATTTGCCTGAATATTGGGTTATAACATCTTAAATTTTCATCCACTTCAGGAGGGATACGTTTGGCAATGATCCAGCGTTTTTTTAATTGTGACATAATGGATTAGTCTTACTTGATAATTATAAATGTTTGGATAATGGAAAAGATTGGCGAACGAGTGCAAGGGCACCCAATAAACCCGATTCATCCCCCAATCGGGCAGGAACGATCGAGATGTGATCATAGTATTTTGGCGACATTACATGGTTCTTAACGTATTTGCGAATGGAATCGAACAATAACTCTCCACATCGGGATACCCCGCCTCCAAGAATAATCATTGAAGGGTTGAAGATGTGTAAATAATTTACGATAGCAATTCCAATGAATGTTCCGGAGCGATTTAGCGCAGATATGGCGAGGTCATCTCCCTGAGCAGCCGCCGAGGCAACATCTATTGCGGTAATATGTTCTTGGTTATTTAGGATCGATGGATGACCTTTTTTGATTTCTTGTTCTGTCCATCGTGCGATGGCAGGGCCTGAAGCCAGGGCTTCTAGATGTCCTTGCCCTCCGCACCCGCATATTGGACCATTGGGATCGATCACAATATGCCCTAATTCTGCTGCCAATCCATTTTCACCCAATAATAAGCGATCATCAATGATAATTCCGCCACCAATTCCGGTGCTTATCGTCATATAGATAATGTTGTGGTGGTCTTTGCCTGCACCGAATGTCCATTCACCTAAAGCTGCCAAATTCGCATCGTTTCCAGGGCAAACCGGGATATTAAACTTATTTTCGAGATGCTCTTTTAGATTGAGATTATCCCAACCAGGAATATTAGGAGCTGTTAGAACAATTCCCCGACATGGATCGACAGGTCCTGGGATAGCGATTCCAATACCTGCTACTTTTTCTT